>NZ_JAUBQW010000251.1:0-3270 GCF_036701485.1 Microcoleus sp. Pol11C3
CCTGGCACATCTCTTGATGAAATTATTCGTGCTTATTGTGCAGTTTAGCGTCTCATACTTATTTGAAATGACTATAAACAAACTTTTGTCCCTCTAAGCGCTGGCGCGCTGGCTTCGCCCAGGCGGACTAACAAGTTATACTAAATTAGCTTATGAAACTCGGTAGTTGAAACCGATCCTAAGTAACGTCTGTTCGGGAGAAGCGAGGTAAGCTGAAGATTATAAAACAGATTCAGCAAGCATCTCCCAGGTCTAGTTTAGAAGAACTATTCTGCCATATCTATGATTTCTGCTAAGAATTTGAACCTTCACGGGGAGACAACCCCGTCAGAACATAGATCTAATCAAGGACATAGCCCTCATACCCATCTGAAAAAATGGTAGTTTATTGCCTCTGATTCTGATTAATTATGTAATAATATCCTGACTTGCATTCCATACCCATTACCCAGCATGGACCATATAATCCAATCCAAAAACTACTGTGTCGCCTGATTGATCCCCTGCATTCAGTTAACCTACCCACATATTTGTGAATTCCGATATTCTTGATTTTTTGACCTTGGAGTATAGCACAACTGTAGGCAATGGCTATCAGTAATATCAAACTGTTTAAACGCTGATTCTTACCCTGGCTCTTTTCGCACATTATCACCATTCTTACAAACTTTAAACATCGCATCAATTCCACTGGGGCATTTAAAAGTATCGACCGCCTGCTCTCAATCGCCTAAATTAGTAAAAAGATACCAACCTTCTTTTTACTGTTTGACTCGATATTTGCGTCGCCAATAACCAGCGATCTCACAAGTACCAAAACTTTTTTGTTTAGTAAATTTTACCTCTGATAAAAAAAATTTCTGGTAGTAAACCCAACTCAGATAAGAGGATGTAATCAGAGTTTTCTGATTGGATATGTCGTCCTCACAATTCCAGCCAGAGATATCTTTTGTAAGTAGTAGTTCCGAATTAATTACACAATATTTTTACTGAAACCCTTACCCAGCAAGGAGGATTCATGTAATTAATTTTGTTTGGTTACTTAATAAAAGCCAATCGCTCAACTCTCTTGTTTCTTTTGAAATCGGTTGGTGTCTGGGAGCCATAATAAATTGTCGGCCACAATCTCGACATTTAAAATTTTGTTTCCCCGAGTTAGTATAACCATTTTTGACAATGTATTGAGAATTACACGCTCGACATTTCATAAACTAAAACTCAAGGTTGATTGAATAAGTAAAATTATCACACATTTTCCTGACTATGCAGGACTACCCTAATTAAGTAACCACACAAAATTAATTACATAAAGACTCCTTGCTGGGCAAGGGTTTCAGGAGAAATATTGTGTAATTAATTCGGAACTACTACTTATCAACTATGAACGGAATATCTGCTTCTTCAGGGGGAGAGTTCCTCAATAAATAGACTCTCCGTTAAACCATAGGCGATCGCATTCCTCCTACACAGAAAAGAGTGGACTCTTTTCTCAGATCCACTCTCTGTTAAACTCTCTTAGTGCTAGCTTTAACAAGCTGGAGTTAAGTCCTTACTTTACCTAGTCCTTAATGATTCTCTTGTCATGAATGACCACTTTGTCCTTGAGTTCAGGACTGCCGGAGATGTGAATATCGCTATCCTTATTTCCCTCTGCAGCGGATTCGGCTAGATATTGGGCAGATGACTTAACATCATGCGCTGCACGTTTAGCAGATTCGGCTGCATTTTGGGCAGATGACTTAAAATCATGCGCTGCACCTTGAGGAGATGGGGTTGCATTTTGGGCAGATGACCTAAAATCAGGCACTGCAGGTTTAGCAGATTCGGCTGCATTTGGGGCAGATGATTTAAAATCCTGCGATGCACCTTGAGGAGATGGGGTTGCATTTTGGGCAGATGACCTAAAATCAGGCACTGCAGGTTTAGCAGATTCGGCTGCATTTTGTGCAGATGATTTAAAATCCTGCGCTGCACCTTTAGCAGATTCGGCTGCGCTTTGAGCAGATGACTTAACATCCTGCTTAACATCCTGGGCTGCACCTTTAGCAGATTCGGCTGCATTTTGGGCAGATGACTTAACATCCTGGGCTGCACCTTTAGCAGATTCGGCTGCGCTTTGAGCAGATGACTTGATTGATTCAGCTACACTCTTGCCAGATGACTGAAGCGATTCGGCTGCGCTTTTTATAGATGGCTCAACTGCTTTCGCTGTATCTTTTACAGTCGATCTCAGATCCTTAGTTGCCGCCTCAATTTCTTGAGCTACAGCTTTGGCAGAAGGCTTAACTTCATCGGCAGTGCTCTTAATAGAGTCCGCTGCACTTTGTATAGAAGGCTTGACACCTTCGACTGTCTGCTTGACTGAATCTTTTACTTCTCTAATCGTAGGTGTGACTTCCTCGGATGCGCTCTTGACTGCATCTACTACAGAAGGCTTGACTTCCTTCACTGTCTGATCGACAGATTCGGCTATACTTTTAATCGAAGGCTTAGTTTCCTCAACCGTCTCCTTGACGGCTTCTGCTGTAGCTTTGATAGATGGTTTAACTTCCTCAACAGTTTCCTTTGCTACTGTCCCTAGCTCTTCTACAGTGTGTTTAATACCGTCTGCTACAGTGTGTGCTGCATCCCCTAAATTATCTACAGCACGGTTAACAGTATCAGCAGTACCTTTACCAATCATAGCGCCAGCAACTGAGCCTGCTACAGCACCAATAATTCCTCCAGAGCGAGCACCCAGTATACCACCGACTGCTGCTCCAGCTATCCTCGCACCAAGGCCTGAGCCTGATGATTCATCTTCCTGTGATTCTGCATTTTCGTTAGTTTGAGCCTGAAGCTGCGCGTTTTCGCTATTGTCAACATTCTTTTCCCGGAAGTCAGGATTTGCTTCAGGCTGGTTAAAAGGCTGCTTATTATCAGTCATAAGATATCCTTCGGTATTAGTGCTACATTTACTACGCTAACTATTTACTGCTCAGAAAATCTACTGCCTAAGAACTAGATTTTGACTGTTACTTAAGAAGTAGATTCTCACAGGTACTGACCACTACGGCGGTAGCGGCTCGCTGTTAATTCGACCTTGTAGAAGCTGGAGGCGCGCGTTAGCGAAGCCCTCGAAGAGGATCGATCGGACATCTGGCCAAGTCTTAGCTTAGCGAACCCAAAATAACTCATCTCTACAGACTTGTTAACGGGTGCATCTCACTTTTGCGAATGTGTCACAAAAGAGTTAAAATGAAAAAGCTAGTAAAATCGTCAAATAAAGAT
>NZ_JAUBQW010000027.1:0-46771 GCF_036701485.1 Microcoleus sp. Pol11C3
ATCGTTTTTTTTTACGGTTTTACTAGCTTTTTCATTTTAGCTATTTTTTCATGGATTTGCAAAACTGAGATGCACCCAGTATATGTCTTGGACGCGATCGAGCAATTGTTTTTCTGAGTCTGTTACTTCGGCTAAGTTTTCTTGCCATTCTCGGAAAAATTCGCTGTTGCGAACTCGCTGCAAGCCGAATTTATCGATTAGATAGCGGAGGTTGATATCTCTTGCTTGTAGTTTTTGCATTAGGATTAATAAAGGCTTTTATGATTATTAATAAATTTAGCATAATTTGGTTTTTTAACCGCAGATGAACGCAGATGAAATTCTGGGTAAGTTAATTTGGCCCAGATGTCTGTTCATTGGGATTTGCGATCGGCAATTCGCTGTTTTTGCGCTGCTTGCATTTCCAGTAATTGTGGCACGGTTACAAAACGATATCCCTGCTGTTTGAGTTTGGGAATAATTGTAGATAGCGCCTCGACTGTTTGCTGGCGATTGCCGCCGCCGTCGTGCAACAATACGATCGCCCCTGATGTCGCTTGGGATAGCACGCTACGGGCGATCGCAGCGGCCGGAGGTTGCAGAAAGTCTTTAGGGTCGATCGACCACATGACGACTACATAATTTTTCTTTTTAGCGTAATCTGCCAAACCGTTATTTAAGCGCCCGCCGGGGGGGCGAAACAAGAAACTTTTTGCCCCAGTCGATCGATAAATATGAACGCCAGTATTATCTATTTCATCGGATGCTGTTTTTTCGGTAACATTGTGAGAATAGTGATGCCATGTATGATTGCCGATCGCATTTCCCGCTTGCACAACTCTTTTCGCGATTTCTGGATACTCCCGCAAGTTTGCACCCAAGCAGAAAAATGTGCCCACAACTTGATGTTTGTGCAAAACTTCTAATATTTTCAAAGTTTCAGGCGTTGGGCCATCGTCAAATGTCAGGGCGATAACTTTTGAGTTGTTAATACTGGCTTTATAAACAATTTGGCTGCGAAATTGCGCGGGCGGTGCGAAGACCAAAGGTTGTTCGGGAGGCTTGGGAGAGGGAGTTGCGGGGGGAGAATCGCGTGTTTGGGGTTTGGGCAGTTTCTGGAGGTTTGGCGGGGGATTTTTAACTGGTGCGATCGGTATTAGCGGATTTGAATTGGCGGTTTTTCTGTTTTCCGACAACAGAGAAATTGTGATGCTCAATCCGATAATTATAACGGTTTTAATAACCTGTTTTTTATGGCCTTTGCGACTCATCAGCTATAGGAGTTATTTGGAACAATCTCATTATGCCTGGTTCTGCTAGCTTAAAAATTTGGTAAATTATTTTTTTTTGCAAAACGTCGATCGCACTAAAGCTAGACTTAGGCTGAAACCGGGTTTTTTTAGGCAAATCAATCGTGGCTAGCCACCCTTTCCGCTATCAAAACCCGGTTTCTTAATAAAAAATCTACACTTTCAGGCTCTTTCTGCGACAATAAAACAACGTGATGACACCCTATCTGTCAAGGACTATCTACAATCGGCAAGTTTGCCGCGCCCTTTCATCCTCCGGTTCTTGCCACCCAAAAGCAAAATGACTCACCGCATTAATTTGCGGCGTCGCCGAGCGAATTGCCCGCATTTGAATCTCCAAAGACGGCCGATTTCTGAGAGGTTTTCCCCAATCTCCAGCAATGGCAGGAATAATTTTTGCTCCCGCAGGCGCTAAACTCACTGTCCGCTGCACCTGTGGCACAATGCAGCTTACATCCCCGCAATTTCCGTAAGACATGGCGTGGAATTCTACAGCAGCCGGAAAGCTGTCCCAAGGCTGTAATCTCGAATCATATCCCCCTTGATTTATCGCTTGATTTGCAGTGGGAAAAAACACTGCTCCTACAGGAATTCCCATCCTTTGAGCTGGTTGAATTGCTATCCCCAAAAAATCTAAAATTCCTTGGACGGCGTGAGCAACGCTCAGTTTCCACAGGTCTTTTTGCAGAATGCTAGTATCGGGAAGTGGCGGTGTCGCTTTTGATGTGGGAGTTGCAGCGTTTGGCTTGTTAGCGGGGGGAGTTGTTGAGGCTGTTCTTGATGCGACATTCTCTCCTCTAGAAGGTGGAGTGGCTACTGACATCGCCAGCGGAATTCGGCCCTGCCAAAGAGGTTCTCGCTCAGTTGGATACTGTTTGACTACTGCTTGAACGTCATTAGGATTGATAAATCCCTTAGTCAAATATCGCTGAATTAAATCTCGCCCTTGCTGATTGGTAGCCCGCTGCAAAAGAACTTGCTGCGATGCTGGGCCGTAAATCCACAAGTCTTGAACTTTGCTAGCAACTGAAGCGGGTCCGATGCCCCGTAAATAGCGAATGTAGTCGAATAACATTCCTTGGGGCTTGCGCTTGATTATTTGATTTACTAACAAAGTATAGTCTTGCCGTGCTTGTGGGTTGTACGGATCGATAAAGGCTTGATTGCCCGGAACTTCTCCGAAGTCCTGGTTAATTGCTGCGTCTTCACTTACTGTTAAACTTGTCTGATTTTTACCGTTGATAGCGAGGGTTTGCTGTCTGTCGGAACGCTGAGAATATGTATAGCCAAAGTTCATGGTAAATAACCAGGCGTATACTTTTAAACCTCGTTGTTTGCCTTTGGCGATCGCCTTTTCTAACAAGTCGTATTTCTCGTAGCCGCGATTTCTCACAACAGAAGGCCAAGCCGTAGGATTGTCTGCGACTGGTAGCAGCACTTGACCGTCATAAAATGTTTCTATGTAGACTTGGTTGTAGCCTTTATTCACAACTTTGTCTAATACTCGATCGAGTTCTCCGGGTCTGACATCGCAGGGATACAAACGCAGCCAAACTGCTTGGGTTTCGGGCCAAGTTTTTTGGCGGCATTCTGCTATTTCTCGCGCGTGTTTGTTCAAAACAGCAAAATATGCTTGCTGAGATTCCCCTTTTCCCGACAGCGCGGCGCGGCGCAAGTCTTCTTTTTGATTGACCTGTTCTTGGGATAATTGGCAATAGGCTGATGTTTCGGCAAAAGCTGGTTGATTTTCAATAAACGGCAAAACAAGCTGGCTGATGAAGCTACTGGTTAAAACAGCAGTTACCGCACTTAAAAAGCGTCGCTGGTGTTGAAAATTCGCGATGCGAGTTGGTGCAATTTTCATGGGAGAATGGAATGGGGTTGTTTGGTTTAAATTGGGTGGCGATCGCAAAAATGCGATCGCGTTCAACAAGCAGCTACAAATTTTCTACTTTTTTCGGTTGACTTAGTTATGGCACAAGTCGATCGCACAAGGCAAATTATATCTGGCGGCTATTTAAATTCAATAAGGGCGATCGGGTAAGATAAGACTGGGCGATTAAACCGCTGCTATGATGTTATACAAACTTTCCTCTGCCTAAGTGTTGGCGCGCAGGCACGCGCCTTCGCGGAATCAAAAATATAGGGGGTAAAAAGCCCGGATTTGATATCATATCCCGTTCGATTTTCAGTATTTTTTCACTAAATTCTGCATAAAAAAGCGCCTGGGTACAGTGGGCGCTAAAAGCAGTTGATATTTCTACTAAAAATTGTTAACACTCAAATATCAAGGATGAAAGATGAATTATTAAAATTTATCCTTGATCCTAAATTTAGAGATTAAGATCCTCTGTTGAGAGCCGCTTCTACTTGCTGAAATTCTGACTCAAGACGCTTTTTCAATTTTTCAGGAACGGGACGGTTTGGATAGGAACTGTAATGTCCTGCCAAAGAGTTTAATGCCGTCCGCATTGTCGTGAAAGATGCCAGCTTGGTAAGAGCGGGATCGCGGCGGTATGCAGCAAAAAAATCGTTGATACTTGTGCGAGCAGCGGCTTGAGCGGCTGCTTTTTCCGGCGCGCCCTCTGGCAAAGTGAGCGCTGTTCTCAAGCTCTTCACTAATGCTAATGTGTCTTGGCCATAATCTCCACTCAGAGTGGCTGGAACATTGGTACAGCCCGCTACGCCGATGACAACAACTAATACCAGGGCTAACAGACGGGAAATGTAATGCTTCATAAGGGTTAGAAAAATGGAAGCGAAAGCTGCAATGAAAATTAACCTTTATCCTATCTCGAATTGAGCTGATAATGCCAATTTTTCAAAACTTTTGCACCTTTACCATAAAACAGAAATTTTGTCAATCTAAAATCTAAAATCTAAAATCTAAAATCGATTGATTTCTCCAGCAACGACGGAGAGAATTTGGGTTTGTCGCAGCCACTGAGCATCAAAAGCGCCTAGGTGAGTTGTAGTAATCAGAGTTTGAAATCGTTCTTGAATTGTTTCTAAAAGTTGATTTTGGCGGCTCAGATCGAGTTCTGCAAGTACGTCGTCGAGCAATAGTAAAGGCGCTTCACCGACGACTTCTTCAATAAGCTGCAATTCGGCTAATTTTAATGCTAATACCAGAGTTCGCTGCTGACCTTGGGATGCGTATTGACGAGCTGGGGTATTGTTAATTGTAAATGTAATATCGTCGCGGTGGGGGCCGACTAAAGTGGTTCCTTGAAACTGTTCGGCGATCGCCCTTTTTTGAATTTTCTCTAAAAATGCTTGTCGCACTCCTTCGAGATTATCTTTAGCGATTAATTCCGCGCCTACTTCAATATTAGCATCGTATTTCACATCTAAAACTTCGGCTGAACCGCTAATTGAACGGTGCCAATTTCGAGCTAAAGGCATCAATCGCTCCAAAATTCGATCGCGCCTGCGGATCACGCGAGCGCCCGCTGTCGCCAACTGCGCGTCCCACAAAGCTAATTCCGAACGGGGAATGGGGAATTGGGAAGGGGGCATTGGGCATTGGGCATTGGGCATTGGGAATTCTGCGATATTTTGGTCTTCGGGAGTTTCAGATCCGATAAATCGCATCTTGTCAAAACTGTCGGAAAATTCCGCTTTCCTGATTTCTTTAGAACGTTTCAACAGAGCGTTTCGCTGGCGCAAAATTTGGTTGTACTGCTGCAAAATGTGAGCGTAAATCGGTTCTAACTGGATGACTAAGCGATCGATCCAATTGCGCCTTCCTTCGGGCCCGCCGCGCACTAAGTCCAAATCCAAACAAGAAAATTGCACTACATTTAAGACGCTCAAAAAGTCTAAATGGCGGCGCAGCGGTTCACCGTTGAGCTTCAGTGTTCTACGCGCCCCAGAGCGAAGAGTTAAAGCTAAGTCGATCGGTCCGGTTTGACGTTCGAGTGTAGCATCAATTTGCCCGATCGGCTTTGAGTCGAGTATTAAATCGCGATCGCGCCCTACCCTATGACTTTTTAATGTGGAAAGCAACTCTACCGCTTCTAACAAGTTAGATTTTCCTTGAGCGTTATTTCCTACTAAAATGGTTTTGGGAGCGTCAAAGGCTACCTTTTGATCGAAGTAGTTCCGAAACTGCCGTAGGTGCAGCGTTTTCAAATACATAATATTAGTAATTGGTAATTGGTAATTGGTGATTGGTAGGATGCGATCTTATAGAACCTTACCGTTTAGTAATTTGTAATCTGGTCATTATTGGTAATACAGTAGACTTATTGCATGATTTTTTGATTGATATGTCAACCGCAGATGCAAGGCAGATAAATACAGATAAACGCAGATAATTTCAAGACAGGAGAGCGAACGAAAGCAATGTTGTCTATTCTAGTATTGAAAATAGCACCCAATGCGATCGCTCTAGCTAATAAGGAAACATCGAGCAGTATGCGTTAGCCATTATTAACACTATTTTCTAGATTTGTACCAGCGCACAAACAGTTTTTCCATTTCAATCCAGACAAACATCAGGGCGCTGAAACCGAAGCAAACCATCAATTCAAACGCCGTTAAATAATGAGTGCCGAAAAATGCTCTCAGCGGCGGAACGTAAATCAGCATCAATTGCAGAATAGTAGTCACAATTACAGCCCCCCACACAAAAACATTAGTGAAGGGATTTAACTCAATAGTTAGCTGAGTGTTAGACCGAATTGCGATCGCGTGACCCATTTGCGCCAAACAAAGAGTTGTAAACACCATTGTTTTCCAAGCATCTGGATCGCCGTGCCCGGGAGTGTGAGTATATCCGTAAGCCCAGGACATCATCGCGATCGTCAAAATTGCAAAAATAATCCCGATCCGAATCATGTAAGAACCCAACCCCCGCGCAAAAATACTTTCTCGCGGACTGAAAGGAGGCCTTTTCATCACGTTCGGTTCCCCCGGTTCCACGGCCAAGGCCAAAGCGGGAACGCCGTCTGTTACTAAGTTCATCCACAAAATTTGCAGCGGCGTCAGCGGCACTCCTCCCAAACCGATTAAAGGTGCGGCCGCAATTGTCAAAACTTCGCCGATGTTGCTGCCCAAAATGTACTTAATAAAGCGGCGAATATTGCTATAAACCACTCGCCCTTCTTCAGCGGCGGCGACAATAGTTGCGAAGTTGTCGTCGAGGAGCACCATATCGCTAGCTTCTTTGCTGACATCGGTGCCGGTAATCCCCATAGCGATGCCGATATCGGCTTGTTTCAAGGCGGGGGCGTCGTTAACGCCGTCGCCGGTCATTGCGACAAATTTGCCCCAACTTTGCAAAGCTTGGACAATCCGCAATTTGTGCTCTGGGGAGACGCGGGCGTAAACGCTAACCTGTTCGACTTGCTGTTTGAGTTCTTCTTGGCTGAGCTTTTCTAATTCTTGACCGGTGAGAACTCGATCGCCCTCTTTAGCAATACCTAAATCGTAGGCGATGGCTTTTGCTGTCAACTGGTGGTCTCCTGTAATCATCACCACCCGAATGCCTGCATTGCGGCACTTCACCACTGCTTCCCACACTTCCGGGCGCGGCGCGTCCAGCATACTGACGAGTCCCAGCCAAATCATATCTTGTTCGCTGGTTTCCTCAGAACCTTCGGGCGGCACGTTTTCCCAGAGTTTGTACGCAAACCCGAGGACTCGCAAACCGCCGCTTGCCATGTTGTTGTTTTCCGCGAGGATGCGATTGCGCATTTCCTGATTTAAAGGTTGTACTCGATCGCCGACTATAATGCCTTTGCAGCGCTCCAAACTCAACTCTGGAGAACCTTTGGTCAGCATCAAATAATTCGGCTGCTGTCCTTCAACTGCGGGAAATCCCGAATTTCCGGATCTGCCGGGAACTTCGCAAATCACGCTCATCCGCTTGCGTTCGGAAGAAAAAGGAAATTCCGCCGTCCGCGGCAGCAATTGAGACTGTTTTTCCTTATATATGCCTGCTTTTCCCGCTACACAAAGCAGAGCTCCCTCCGTGGGGTCGCCCAAAATCTTCCATTCTTGCTGTTCTTGCTGCAATACTGCGTCGTTGCACACTGCACAGGCAATTAATAAAGATTCGAGTTCTGGATATTCCTCTAAATTATTAATTTGGGTCGATGTATGCCGATCGGTAAAATCTCCGATCGGGGCATAGCCAGATCCTGCGACGGCGACAGTGCAGTCGCCCGTAGACACTAGCTGAACTACCATTTTATTTTGAGTCAGAGTACCTGTTTTGTCAGAACAAATGGTAGTAACCGATCCCAAAGTTTCTACGGCCGGCAGTTTGCGAATCAGGGCGTTTCGCTTCACCATCCGCCTAGTTCCGAGTGCTAGAGTCACTGTCACGACTGCTGCGAGTCCTTCGGGAACCACAGCCACAGCCATGCTGAGAGAAACTTCTAACAACTCTTCCCACCTGCTGGTATCGAACCCGATGCTGCCGTTTTGGAAGGTAATCATGCCGCCGATGACGACAATTGCGACTAAGCTTAGGGCTCCGGAGACTAGAATCTTTCCCAACTGGTCCATCCGCTGTTGCAGGGGAGTCGGTTCGTTTTCTACTGACTGAAGCATGGTGGCAATTTTGCCCAGTTCAGTTTGCATTCCAGTGTTGGTGACGATCGCCTTTGCTCGTCCCTGAACAACTTCTGTGCCCTGAAAAATCAGGTTGAGTCGATCGCCCAAGGAAGCATCTTCTGGAAGTTCTAGATCAGCTTGCTTGGTAACTGCTAGAGCTTCTCCTGTCAAAGCAGATTCTCTGACTTGCAGATTTGATGTTTCGATCAAGCGTCCGTCTGCTGCTATTTTTACCCCAGCCTCTAACAGCATCACGTCTCCAGGTACGAGTTCCTTGGCGGCTATTTCCGAAGTTTTGCCGTCCCGCAGGACTCTGACTAGGGGGGAAGCGAGGTTTTTGAGGGCTGCGAGGGCTTTTTCAGCACTTTGCTCTTGGAAATAGCCGAGAATGCCGTTGAGTATGACGATCGCAAAAATGGCGATCGCATCTTTGGGAAAAGTATTCGACCTGATGTCCAAAAAAGCCGAAATCACTGCCACACCTATCAGCATCAACAACATGATGTTGGTGAACTGATCGACAAAAATCGACCACGGACTGCGGCCTCCTGTTTCTTCTAGTTCGTTGGGGCCGTATTGCTGCAAGCGTTCTGACACCTGTTGGCTGCTCAAGCCAGCGTCTTTGTTGCTGCTTAGCTGCTGGAGAGTTTTGTCAATTGCTACGGTGTGCCAAGAAGAGGGAGAATTTGAAGACATAAATTACGATCGAGCATGGGGCATAAAGGTGGTTGCGGCCGGACAGCTACAGCCGATCCATCTGGCTGATTACAGTGAGAGACTTTTAAGTTTTGAGTTCTGAATAAAAAACTGTTTAACTTGCGACTCGTTTTGGGCGGTTCGATGCCGAGGAAGCAAAAAGCTTTTAACTTCAATGCGTCTGGCGACTCGATCGCGCCGTTTGTAGACCTACCGCTGATAGCACCTATCCACCTTACTACTAAAAATTAGCAATTTCTTCGGCTTTTACCCAAGGCCCAACGGCTGAGTTTAGTCTTTAAATGGTGATATTTCGGGCAAAAGTTGTGGCTGTGGCGATCGGGTTCACAATCTTTGGGATTTTTCCCATACCGAATTCTGCAGGCATCCTGACATTGGGCAGAATTTTGGCTTTTTTCCCTATTCCCCCAGCCTTCTTTTACCAAAACT
This sequence comes from Microcoleus sp. Pol11C3, assembly GCF_036701485.1. Lineage (NCBI taxonomy): Bacteria > Bacillati > Cyanobacteriota > Cyanophyceae > Oscillatoriales > Microcoleaceae > Microcoleus > Microcoleus sp. Pol11C3. The sequence continues at coordinate 9,000 of NZ_JAUBQW010000027.1, forward strand.
TAAATTTACTTAACACTTCTTAACAATCCCGCTTTTCCAGAGAAAGCCCACAAAGGCGATCGGCCCACGGGAGGGTTTGGGGCGGTTCCACCCCCACTGCAGGAGCGCTAGAAGCAAACTCATCATTTTTTTAGGCTATCGCGCATCTACCCTAGGAAGGAGTTTTGCCCGCATTTGCCCCCCCGATCTTTACCTTCTTAGAGAGATAAGTTTCTGTAATAATTTGTAATAAACAAAGACGGACGAGCATTGTATAAAGATTATCAGAGGGTTGAAACGACAGGCCAAAGTTAACCAAAACACTGATTGACAAGGTTTGTCGCAATCTCATAAAAGGTGTAAAATTTTCTAAGGTTTCTTAAACCTCCGTTGCAATGTAACAATAGTGCAGGTAGCGGAAAGGGAGAGAACGAGCCGGCAGGCATAGTAGCTGGCGTCTACCTTCAACCCTTGCAGGCTTAACAGCCTGAACAAATTTAACTTAACGGTTTTATACCGCAACCAAACTCAATTAACTCAAGTAGGAGAGTTGTTTCATGTTTGACGCATTTACAAAAGTGGTTTCCCAATCTGACGCTCGCGGCGAATTTCTAGCTCCGGGCCAACTAGATGCTCTCAGCAGCATGGTTTCCGACGCCAACAAGCGGATTGACGCAGTAAACCGCATCACCGGCAACGCATCCAGCATCGTAGCCAATGCAGCTCGCACCCTGTTCGCTGAACAGCCACAACTGATCGCTCCTGGTGGCAATGCTTACACCAACCGCCGCATGGCAGCTTGCTTGCGCGATATGGAAATCATCTTGCGCTACGTCACCTATGCAACATTTGCAGGCGACGCCAGCGTTTTGGACGATCGCTGCTTGAACGGTCTGCGTGAAACATACCAAGCTCTGGGAGTTCCAGGTGGCTCGGTTGCAGCCGGCGTGCAAAAAATGAAGGAAGCAGCAATCGCGCTCGCTAACGACCCCAACGGTGTTACCCGTGGTGATTGCAGCTCGCTGATGTCTGAAATCGGCAGCTACTTCGACCGCGCAGCTAATGCAGTCGGCTAAAAATAGCCAAGCGAACATTTCTTGTAAAGATAGCGAGCATCGCATTTTTGCAAACAATCATTTTTGTACAAAAACAACACAACATTAGGGAGAAACCAGAACAATGAAAACCCCTTTGACTGAAGCAGTAACAGCAGCCGATTCTCAAGGCCGTTTCCTGAGCAGCACTGAACTACAAGTCGCCTTCGGACGTTTCCGCCAAGCAGCAGCCGGTTTGGAAGCAGCCAAGGCTTTGACCGCCAATTCTCAGCGCTTGATCGACGGTGCAGCTCAAGCTGTGTACAACAAATTCCCGTACACCCAACAAATGCAAGGCCCGAACTACGCTTCTACCCCAACAGGTAAAGCCAAGTGCTCTCGCGACATCGGCTACTACCTGCGGATGGTAACCTACTGCTTAGTTGCAGGCGGCACCGGTCCGATGGACGAGTACCTGATTGCAGGTGTTGACGAAATCAACCGGACATTTGAATTGTCTCCTAGCTGGTACGTTGAAGCTCTCAAGTACATCAAAGGCAACCACGGTCTGAGTGGCGACGCTGCAACTGAAGCGAATTCCTACATCGACTACGCAATCAACGCCCTGAGCTAGATTTGCGTGATGCCCGGAATTGTAAGCTGCTGTTAGCTTAAGTGTTAGCGGTTGTTTAGAATTCCGGGCATCTGCGATCAAAGCCTAGTTTTGCAAATACTTTTTTTAAGCAGTTTTCAGTTTTTAAAGCAAAAAAGGGAGAAGCGAAGATGGCGGGATTAGGTGCAGCAGAACGGTTGGGAATAAAAGCATTTGAAGAAGCGGGACGGGTTGAACTGCGTCCACACTGGACGCAAGACGATGCGAAAGCAGTAATTCGTGCCGCTTACAGCCAAGTTTTCGGCAACGAATATTTAATGTCGAGCGAACGACTTACCAGTGCAGAATCTCTGCTGCTGCAAGGGCAGATTTCAGTGAAAGATTTTGTGCGGTCAATTGCACATTCCGAAACTTATCGGAAAAAGTTTTTTTATCCGAACTCGCAAACGCGGTTAATTGAGCTTAATTACAAGCATTTGTTGGGCCGCGCTCCTTACGACGAGTCGGAAATTGCTTTCCACGTTGATTTGTACAATGCAGAAGGCTACGAAGCTGAAATCAATTCTTACATTGACTCAGTTGAGTATGAAGAAAATTTTGGCGACAGTATAGTGCCTTACTATCGCGGTTTCGCGACTCAAAGAGGTCAAAAAACCGTCGGTTTTAACCGGATGTTTCAACTGTACCGGGGTTTTGCTTCGAGCGATCGATCGCAAAACCAAACCCAAGCCCGACTGACTTGGGAAGTAGCGAGAAATATGGCTTCCCCGATACACACGGCCTCCACCGGAAAAGCGCTGGGTGGGACTTCCGGCGGTTCTCGCGACCAACTCTACCGAGTCACCGCAATGCAAGGTTCGGCTAAGTTTTCGCCTCAAGTGCGGCGGACTACTACCGAATATCTCGTGCCTTACGAGCAACTTTCGAGTCGCTTGCAGCAAATCAACAAACGTGGCGGCAAAGTGGTAAGTATTACCACAGCTTAAAGTTTGTAAAGACGTTTTTTTGAAACGTCTTTAGCAAATTAGGACTAAGGCTAAAAAATTCTTCAATTTTATGTGTATAGGTAAGGTGTGCAGTGCACACCCTACTTTGAGGCATATTATCCTTAGTCCTAAAAATTTCAAGTGCAACCAAGCATTAAACTTTTGTCATTAATAATTTAGGAGAAAATCTGGTGGCGATTACGACAGCAGCGTCCAGACTGGGAACATCCGCATTGAGCGATGCGCCGAAGGTAGAACTGCGCCCGAACTACACGAAAGACGACGTAGAAGCTGTGATTCGTGCAGTTTACCGTCAGGTGCTGGGCAACGACTATTTAATGAAATCCGAGCGACTTACAAGTTCCGAGTCTTTGCTGCGGGACGGCAGTTTGACGGTACGAGAATTTGTACGGGCTGTAGCTAAGTCAGAACTGTACAAAACCAAGTTTTTCTACAACAGCTTCCAAACTCGGACGATCGAACTAAACTACAAACACTTGCTCGGTCGCGCTCCCTACGACGAATCTGAAGTAGTTGAGCACTTAGATTTGTACCAAACACAAGGCTACGACGCTGATATTGATTCTTACATCGATTCAGTAGAGTATCAAGAAAACTTTGGCGAAAGTATCGTGCCTTACTACCGTGGCTTTAACACCCAGCGTGGTCAAAAAACCGTCGGTTTTACCCGGATGTTCCGGTTGTATCGCGGCTATGCAAACAGCGATACATCTCAACTAGAAGGCAATAACTCTCGCTTAGCTGTCGAACTCGGCACTAACAGCGCTACGGCTGTAGTTGGGCCTTCTGGCGGTAACGAAGGTTGGGCATATCGACCTTCTGCCAGAAACGTAACTCCCGGCAGCACTTTCGGCGGTGCGGCAGCTTACGGCAAAGAAGGGCGGCTGGTGCGCGTGGAAGTTTCGGGCATTCGCACGGGCGGCTATCCCAGCGTGCGCCGCAGCAGCAAGGCTTTCATCGTACCTGTTGAGGATTTGTCCTCGCAAATGCAGAAATTTCAACGCATGGGCGCGAAAATCGCCAGCATTACTCCAATTTAGTCAGTTGGCAGTTGGCAGTTGGCAGTTACTAGCTTTTAGTCAACAGTCAACAGTCAACAGTCAACAGTCAACAGTCAGAATTACCAATTACCAAGAAGCTTATGTTGGGTCAAATTGTAGCTGGAAAAAGTGGCAATACAGCTTCGGCGGGTCGCTGCTTTCGGTATGAAGTCGTCGGCTTGCGCCAAAGCGATGAAACAAATAATGTGGATTATTCGATTCGATCGAGCGCGAGTACATTTATCACCGTGCCTTACAATCGGATGAATCAAGAAATGCAGCGGATTACTCGCATGGGCGGGAAAATTGTGAACATTCAGGCTTTAAGTGCGATCGCAGAATCATCGCATGAATCATCGCATGAATCATCGCATGAATCATCTGGTGATCACCAATAGTTTGTTTGCAGGGGCGATTTTCATCGCTCCTACACAAGCTAGAAGGGGCGATGAAAATCGCTACTAGACAAACAAAGTCCACTCCACAAGCGGACTAAGAGTTAATTTAACCCGCCCCGGCGGGTTTTGTGTGTTTAGTAGCGATTTTCATCGGCGAGTTTCCCTAAGACTTGCAGGTTTTTTCTGTGTAGCAGCCATTTCAATCGCCGAATAACTAATAACTAATAACTAATAACTAATGACTATGGATTATTACGAATCCGACTCACCGCCGGCGGGTGTAGCTGAGAGCGAGTCTTTAACAGTAGAAAAGGCGATCGCAAATTTGCACTCCCAAGATTACAGTCTCCGGTATTATGCTGCTTGGTGGATTGGCAGATTTCGAGTCAACGAACCAGCAGCTATTGCAGCTTTAATTGCCGCATTGGAAGAAGAGTCAGAACAAACAAAAATCGGCGACTATTCCCTATTGCGAAATGCGGCGCGGGCCCTGGGTAAATTGGGCGATAAACAAGCCTTGCCGGCCCTGATTCGCTGTTTGGAATGCGCCGATTATTACGTGCGGGAAGCGGCGGCTCAAGCTCTAGAAATGCTGGGCGATCGCGATTCTATTGCGCCGCTAATGAAGCTATTGGATGGGGGCGTAGCTGTGGCTGTGCGAGTGCCTGGAAAATCGCACCTTGTGCAGCCTTACGACTCGGTAATTGAAGCTTTGGGAACCCTGCAAGCGACAGAAGCAATACCGCTAATTTCACCTTTTTTAGAACATTCTGTGGAGCGGGTGCAGTACGCTGCGGCGCGGGCGATGTATCAGTTGACTGGCGACCCGGTTTACGGAGAGCGGTTGGTAACTGCTCTGAATGGGGATAATTTGCAGTTGAGGCGATCGGCTTTGATGGACTTGGGGGCGATCGGCTATTTGCCGTCTGCGCCAGCTATTGCTGAAACTTTAGCAGAAAATAGCATGAAATTGATTGCACTCAAAGGAGTTTTGGAGCATCACCTCAATCAACAAGAATCACTATCTTTGTCAGATGATGCTATCCGCGTTATGGATTTAATGGATTGTTTACTGTGAAAAAATTAGTTCACAACTAAAATAGGATTGCTGTAGAGATTCTCAATTGTCTGCCGTATATTTAGGACACAGCAGTGCTGTTTCCCTACGGCATATCTGTATTTTAGGCAGGACACAGCAGTGCTGTTTCCCTATCTATTTTGATGAGAATGTTGGTGGGTGATGCGGCAAAAAGTTCGATCGCGCGATCGACCCAACCTACAATTAAAATAGTCACGGTAAAGCTTACAAATAAATGGCATTAGAACTAATTCAGGCTGTCGAACAAGCAGATTCTTCCGAAGGCTTGTTAAACTCAGTCAAAGCACTGGCGGCGGCTGACTCAACAGAAGCAATTCCTACCTTAATTACAGTGCTCGGCTACAACAACCCAGGCGCCGCAGTTGCCGCCGTTGAGGGACTGATTCAACTCGGAGAAGCTGCCGTGCTGCCGCTTCTAGAACAGCTTGACGGCTACAATTACGGGGCGAGAGCTTGGGCTGTTCGGGCTTTGGCGGGAATTGGCGACCCCAGGGGTTTGGAGATTTTGCTCGATGCGGCGGCGAATGACTTTGCTTTGAGTGTGCGGCGGGCCGCGGTTAGGGGTTTGGGGACGATTTGCTGGCAACTGATGGCGGCAGAACAAATTGCAGATGCTCAACTTCGCGCTGTGAAAACGCTACTGCAAGCGTCCCGAGATCCAGAATGGGTGGTTCGCTACGCAGCAGCGGGGGGTTTGCAAGCTTTGGCGAGTGCTGCGACTGTTAAACCGGATTGGTTAGCGGAAGTTTCGGCTAGGCTTGAGGAAATCGCCCAAAGCGATGAAACTACTTCAGTTAGGGCCCGGGCTTTGCTTGCTAAGGAAAAATTGTCACTTGGCTAGGGTTTTGGCGATCATCTCTTCCAAGTCCCCTTGACTGAGAGTGGTTAATATAAAGACTTCTTGTACGGTTTTGCCCTGTCTGGCGATGATTTTAAATCCCCCGCGGATGGGTACTGACACTCTTAATGTCATGCGCGGGATGTGTCCTTTAACTTTGTTGATGACACCCGGAGTGACAGTTTGAATGCCGATTTTTAGGGTAAGGCGCTCTAAAATTGGTATCAAACCGGGAAGGTGGGTAGAGTGATTCCAAACTAGGCGGCCTTTGGGTTGTGCGTTCATAAATTTTTAACCAAATTCAACATACCCAGTCTAAGCTACCCCTGGGTGGAACCAGTTTGAAATTCCCTCAACTTATGTATCAATAACGTTACTGTGCGTGTCATTGCCAGCAAACCGACGCAATCTCAAACCTAGATTTTTGCTTCCTGGCGCGCAAGCTAAGATTTGATGGCGCAGAATTGTCCTGTACTTTTTGAGGTTGTGGGTTGGCAACTGTCGGTTTTTCTAGTTGAGTTGCGATCGCCTGGAGCATTTCTTTGACGCTGCAAGGTTTCTTGAGATAGCCGTCTGCTTTGAGTTCGAGAACTTTTTCCATTTCTGAACCCGTCATAAAAATAAACGGAATGCTGGCGGTTGCAGGGTGCGATCGCACGGCTGCGAATACTTCAAAACCGTCTAGTTCTGGCATCATGACATCAGACAAAATTAAATCGGGAATTTCGGCTGCTAACTGGATACCAACTTGTCCGTTTTCGGCGCCGACAACTTCAAAACCGTGTGCTGCCAGAAGTTCTAATACAGTTTCTCGGATTAAGTTATTGTCTTCAATTACTAATATTTTTTTCATTTGTTTTAGCTAGCTTTTTAGTTCGTTGGTATTTATCTATTATAATTATTGCAAGTAAGTTTTAAGATATTCAATAGGGTTATTGCAAAAAACCGCTTTTTACGTGTTTTTACGGGTAAAGTGCGATCGCAGCTAGGTGCAATATCTCATAAATCCGCCGATGAGCTGAGCGCGAAGCTACAAACTGCGAAGTTCACAAATTTCGGGCGATCGGTTCAGTTGAGAGTTGACTGTTGACTGTTGATAGCGACCTCTATCTGGAAGGAAGAGGATTGGAGTAAGGAATAGTCTTCTTTTAATTTCTCCCGATCAGGGAGAGGCTTTAAACCAATTTTTTCGGGTAAAATATACATTGGTGTATCGCGATTTGTTGAGGAAAAGGATATGTCAGAATTTCTAGACTTTCTCAGACATCAGTTTGCTTACGTTGCCATTGGCGAATTTAAACCCGGAAAATTTAAAGAAGCAGAAGAACTTTTTGAAAAAGCCGTTGCAACTTATGCTACAGGTTTTAAGGGAGCATACCTCCTGCAATTGCCCAATACAGACAAAGGTATTGCCATCATTTTTTGGGAAAGCGTAGAAGAGATGGCCGCCAATCAAAGCCAAGCTTATCAGGAAATATTAAAGCAGATGACGCCTTTGTTTGCGAAAATTCCCGATACTGATGTTTATGAAATCGTCAGTGAAATTCAGCCTAAAAGTGAATAGACAAGATTGCAAAAGTCCTTTTAATCAAATTTTAGGACGATGCTCAAAGCCCATCCCACAAAAATATTTTTTTCTTGTGGGATGGGCTTTGAGCAGCGTCCTAGCTATTTTTGCAATTCAAGTCTAATAATTAAAAATCCTGCAACCTGCGCGTCATTCCCATTCCCATCGGCGTCTTTCGCCCGACTCCGCTGTAAAGTGCAAAATCAGCTAAAGCATTAATTTGCTTAATAGCAACCGGATTAACATCTCCCATAATTCGGTAACTAACATCGCCGACGCAGCCAATAAATTTACTTCGAGAATCTGTACTAACTTCTGTTCGGATATCGAAGAAACTGGGGAAAATAGCTTCTGTGAAAGTAGGTTCGATCGCAATCCCGCTATATTTATTCCAGCGATTCACTAAACTGCCAAAAACACTTTCTCTACTTGGCATAGCACTATCGTATACACCTTGCCGAAAATTAGTAGGAGTGCAAAAAGTAAAAGCAATTTGGCGCTCAGTTTCCGAAGCTCTCTCGAACAATTCGGTGTAAGTACAAAATTTTACCCACGGCTGGTTTGATTGCGGTTCGCTCAAAATATTAGTAATGTATATATTTGTCGGGCCCAGATGCCAGGGGCGATCGAAATTGAGTTGCTGCCAAAGTTGAGTTAGGCGATCGAACAAACCGTCATCCAGGAGAGTAATTCGCCACCAAATCGGCGTATTTTCCTGAATTGCTTGCTTGTAATCCCACTGTACAGCCTGTGAAATTGTGCGGGAAGCCGGAGGTAAAACTCTCTTTTGTGGCTGGGGCGTGCTGCTTTTGTAAGCCTCTTTTCTGCTTACTTGAAAAGGGCTTAAAGTGAAAGCTTTTTCCTGAGATTGGTCGTGCAGGTACGCGCTCAAATCGCTGTCTACAGCACTCACAAGGTTCAAAAATAAAGCGTGGAGATGCCGTCCCGTTAAAAACTGAGATGGAATTGGTGCAACTGGCAGCAGGTTTAAAACAAGGCTGTGGGGCATTTTAAAATTTATATACTGTGTCTGTATATATTTTCAGCTAGTATTAGTATTACAGCTAAGTTGCAACTTAGATTAAGGAATTTTCATCACGTAAGGTGCACACTGTACACCCTACGTTTACGACGATTTATGGAGCGTGTACACCTACGTTTAGGTGGTAATATTGAGGCAAATCTCTGTGCGGTAAACTTTTAGGAGATCGTAATTTCGGACGACAAATAAACGTCTTGGATGGCGTTGAACAATTTTACACCTTCTTCAAAGGGACGCTGAAAAGTTTTGCGGCCGGAAATTAAGCCACATCCCCCAGCGCGCTTGTTGATTACCGCCGTGCGAATTGCTTCTGCAAAATCGCTTTTCCCGGAAGCACCACCGGAGTTAATTAAACCCATCCTTCCCGCATAACAGTTGAGCACTTGATAGCGAGTTAGATCGATCGGGTGATCCGTTGTCAAATCCGAATAAACCCGCTTGTCGGTTTTGCCGTAACTGTGACCGCTAGCTTTAGCCACAGCTTCGTAACCGTTATTGCACTCGGGCAACTTCTGCTTAATAATGTCAGCTTGAATTGTCACTCCTAAATGATTTGCTTGACCTGTCAAATCTGCCGCAACGTGATAATCTTTGTCTTGTTTAAAAATATCGTTGCGGAGGTAGCACCACAAAATTGTCGCCATTCCGTATTCGTGAGCGTGAGCAAAAGCTTGACTGACTTCTTGGATTTGCCGCGTCGATTCCGGGGAACCAAAATAAATTGTTGCTCCGACTGCAACTGCTCCCAAATTCCAAGCTTGCTCGACGGTCGCAAACATTATTTGGTCGTATTGATTGGGATAAGTCAGCAATTCGTTATGATTGAGCTTGGCAATAAAAGGGATTTTATGCGCGTATTTGCGAGATACGCTTCCCAAAACTCCCAGTGTTGTCGCGACAGCATTGCAGCCAGCCGAAATTGCTAATTTAATGATGTTTTCGCTGTCAAAATAGATGGGATTTGGTGCAAAAGAAGCGGCCGCTGAGTGTTCGATTCCTTGGTCTACTGGCAGGATCGATAAATAGCCGGTATTAGCCAAGCGTCCGCTAGAATAGAGTTGCTGAAGCGATCGCAAAACTTGAGGAGATCGATCGGTTTGAGCAAAAATGCGATCGACCCAATCCGGACCCGGCAGGTGCAACAAATCTTTAGAAACTTTTGCTTGATGGGTGAGCAAGTCTTCGGCTTCGTCGCCAAGCCAAGATTCGATCGAACTGGGAACTGATAGTGTAGCTGTCATACAGATTTCCCTCTCAATTTCAATTGCAGGCTGATGATTGCAGACATTAGCCTTGCTGATATTGTAGCGAAAAAATCATATTTTCCATCCCCTCAACGATAGACCCAGTTTTTAACAAGTTAGCGACAACAGCAGCTAGGACGCGCTACTCTATAATAAGCTGGCAGTTCAGCCGGATCGGCGCTGCCAGCGATCGCCGATCGACTCACAACTTTGCCATCACAATGTCACAAACTTACTTTGATTCTGAAAACGCTCACAAATCCTTCGAGATGCCCGGTGCCAGGCCGCACTACAACCCCGATCGCCCTGGTCAAGTAGAGCACATTTTCCTCGACTTAGTGCTGAATATTCCCAAACAAAGCTTTCGTGGCACTTGTAGCATCCGCATCAATCCAGTCCGCAGCGGTATTGACAAATTAACCTTAGATGCGGTAAACCTGAATATTAAATCAGTAAAAGTCGGCGAAATTGAGCAAAATTTCGACAGCGATGGCGAAGTGCTGCAAATTCAACTGCACGAACCAACAGAAGCTTACCAACCAATTACAATTGCGATCGAATACTCGGTCGAAAAACCCCAGCGCGGCCTCTATTTCGTCGGCCCGGACAAACACTATCCAGACAAACCAACACAAGTTTGGACTCAAGGCGAAGATGAAGATTCCCGCTTCTGGTTTCCCTGTTTCGACTATCCTGGACAACTCGCTACTTCGGAAATTCGAGTGCAAGTTCCGAGACAATTATTTGCTATTTCCAACGGCGAATTAATTAGTACCAAAAACGAAGGCGACGATAAAATTTATCACTGGGCCCAAACCCAGGTACACCCGACGTATTTAATGACCTTAGCAGTCGGAGATTTTGCCGAAATTAAAGACGAATGGAACGGCAAACCAGTTAATTATTACGTGGAAAGAAGCCGCGAAGCAGACGCTAAGCGCAGCATGGGCAAAACGCCTCAAATGATTGAATTCTTCTCTAAAGCATTTGGCTATCCTTACCCTTTTCCCAAATACGCTCAAGTCTGCGTCGATGATTTCATCTTCGGCGGTATGGAAAACACTTCCACAACTTTGCTGACAGATAGGTGCTTGTTAGACGAACGCGCTACCCTCGACAATCGAGGCACTGAAAGCTTAGTAGCCCACGAATTGGCTCACCAGTGGTTCGGCGATTTAGTAGTAATTAAACATTGGTCTCACGCTTGGCTGAAAGAAGGCATGGCTTCTTATTCCGAGGTGCTGTGGACTGATAAAGAATATGGCAAAGAAGACGCGGCTTACTATATGTTAAATGAAGCCCGCAGTTATTTAGCTGAAGATAGTTCCCGCTACCGGCGGCCGATGGTTACTCACGTTTACCGCGAAGCCATTGAATTGTACGATCGCCATTTGTACGAAAAAGGCGCTTGCGTTTATCACATGATTCGCGCCGAGTTGGGCGACGAATTATTTTACAAAGCAATTCACACTTTTGTGCGGGATAACGCTCACAAAACTGTAGAAACGATCGATTTGCTCAGGGCGATAGAAAAGGCTACTGGTCGCAATCTCATGTTTTTGTTTGATCAGTACGTTTATCGTGGCGGTCATCCAGATTATAAGGTTGCTTATTCCTGGGATGGCGACAGCAAATTAGCAAAAGTGACTGTAACACAAACTCAGGTAAAAGACAGCAAAAATGACAACGGCAACAGCAAAGATGTATTCGATCTAAAAATTCCGATCGGCTTCGGTTACAAGCCGGAAAAAGAGGCAGACGATGAGAGTTCTGCACGTTCAACCCAGAACCTAAAAACTTTCACAGTGCGAGTCTACGAACGCGATCAAAGCTTCTATTTTCCTCTCGAAGAGAAGCCTGCATTTATCAGTTTTGATGTCGGCAATAAATACTTAAAAACTGTTGTGTTAGAGTATGGAGTTGCGGAAATAAAAGCTCAGTTGCAATTCGATCCAGACCCGGTTTCCCGGATTTACGCTGCCCAAGCTTTGGCGAAAAAGGGAGGACTAGAAGCGGTGAAAACGCTGTCAGAAGTTCTCAAGAAAGAGCCGTTCTGGGCAGTACGGGCGGAAGTTGCCGGTCAGTTAGTTGAAATTAAACTCGACCAAGTTTTTGAAGGTTTAGTAAGTGGTTTAAAAGATAAAGATGCTCGTGTTCGTCGCGCGGTGGTGAATGCGCTGGGTAAAATCCAAACTCACGAAACTTATAAAGTGCTGAGGTCGATCGTCGAAAAAGGCGACGACAGCTATTACGTAGAAGCAGCAGCAGCGAGTGCTATGGGCTCCATTGCAGGGGCTAACCCCGACGAAAAACCGACCGACGAACAGGTACTGAAAGAGTTAAAATTGGTGCTGAAAGAGCGTCAGGGCTGGAATGAGGTAGTGCGATCGGGTGCGATCGCCGGTTTGGCGCAGATGAAAACTTCTGAAGATGCGCTGAATCTAATTTTGAAATACACAGCCGTCGGTACTCCGCAAGCTTTGCGCTTGGCTGCAATTCGATCTTTGGGCACAATTTCGACTGGTCAAACGAAGGTCAATTTAGAACGGATTTTGCAGCGATTGGCAGAATTATCTAAAGAGACGTTTTTCTTGACTCAAGTCTCTGTAGTAGTGGGATTAGGACAAATGCAAACTCGCAAAGCAATTCGCATTTTGCGTTCTTTAGCTGACCAAACTCCCGATGGCCGCGTCCGCCGCATGGCTGATGAAGCTGTGCAAAGAGTGCAGAAAAATGCTGGTTCTGATGCAGCGGTAAAGCAGTTGCGGGAGGAATTAGATCAGGTGAAAAAGGAGAATCAAGATTTGAGGAGTCGGATGGAAAATTTGGAGGCTAAGGCGAAGAAAGATTAGGTGTAAAACCTCATACCGACAGATAAAGGCAGATATTGGCGATCGGCTTTTATCTGCTCGTCGGTAGAGGATTGTGCGCCGTTATTATAATAATATTATTGTTCAGTGGGAGTGCAGGGGAATTTCCTCTTTTCCACAGAGGGGAAAAATTAAATATCTTTATTCTCCCCTTGGTTGTCTCAACTGAGGAATTATCTAGAATGTGGATGCAATTTTTATTTGTTAGTTGTCAATCGTTCATGAGGTAGCCGAAGCTTTTTAACCCATAAATATTGCAGAAATCATGAGTATAAAAATCGCTTTACTGGTTGATCAATCGGGGGTAATTCCCTACCGCATTCAAGACGGAGAAATTGAAGTAATGCTGATTACTTCTTCGGCTAGCAAGCGCTGGGTGATTCCCAAAGGATTAATTGAACCTGACATGACTCCCCAAGATTCCGCTGCCAAGGAAGCTTGGGAAGAAGCAGGTTTGTTGGGTCAAGTGTTCCCGGATTTGCTAGGAACTTACGAGTATCAAAAGTCCGGCTGTACTTGGCAGGTAGGAGTATTTCTACTGCAAGTGCAAGCAGTTCTGGAAATTTGGCCCGAAGCTAGCAAAAGAAAGCGGCAGTGGGTAAGTATTCCTAAAGCAATTAAGCGGGTTAATGAACCGGAACTCAAACTCATTTTGGGGGATTTGCCGAATCGGTTCTGGTGATTCAGTCATGGATGCAAAACCTAATTATGTAGAGTGCGCACTGCGAACCTTACCGCCATAATTCGCGCGTCAAACCACTTTTTGGTCTTAGTATAAAGCTGTAGGGTGCGTCTGTCAGCTAAATTATTTGAAAATCGAGCTATGATTACTGACGCCCCCTACAAACTTATGATATCGGTGTAAAAAGTTTCCCCTTAAGCGTTAGCTGAGAGAAAAGGAATACTTTCGGCTAAGTTATCCTTAACTTCAATTCCCTGTTTTCTCGCCCAAAACTGGCTCAAAAAGTGAATTTGCCGCAACCCGACAACTAAATTTAAACCTGGTACAAAAATCCACCAAACTGTTAGCGGTTCTTTGATTCCTTCTTGGCGGTACAATTCATTAACTGTGTTGTAAAGTTTGAACTGCACGATGTAAATCCAAGCAATACCCAGCAAGGAAAACCAACCAAACCATCCGGGAACGTCAGGATCGAATATCCGCAAAGCTTGGGGGACGGCTACTCCTAAAACAAAAGGAAGCAAGCAAAGAGTTCCCGACCAACCGCTGCCGTTATAGCGACGCAATTCTTCTTGAATAATCCATTTGTACCATCCGTAATATAGCAGCAAGCTGACTGCTGATAGCAAAATTACTCGCCACAAAGAGCGGGGTTTACCTAAAGGTTTGTCGGACATATTTAGATGTAAGATATGAATGGCTATCTTGATTGTATTAACATTTGTTAATTATTGCAAAATCATTTCTCGAATCGATCGCGCGGTTGCAGGGGCCAGCAGAACACCGTTGCGATAGTGGCCACTGGCGATGAGAACGCGATCGTTACCGGGAAGCGTCTCGATAATTGGGGCCGGCCGCCCTTCCGGCCGCGGGCGCAATCCTGACCATTTCCTGATGATTTCAGCGGATGCTAAAGCCGGACAAAGTGCGATCGCCCTCGCCATCACTTGCGCCAACATATCAGCATTCGCCTGAATTTCCCCGCCATTTTCGGAAAACTCCACTGTCGCCCCCACCCAAAATTCCTGATTTCCTAAGGGCACAATGTGAACGTCATCGCAAGTAATTACCGGTCTAAAATCTGGGTTTCCTACAGGATTGGCCGATCGCAAATGCAGGGCTTGTCCCAACACCGGGCGAATGTCAACCAATTGATTTAACGATGCAGTCACAGCAGCAGAACCCAAACCAGCAGACACAATTAGTCGATCGAAATTTTCAATAACAGGCAAGATGCCTGTTCCACAAGACTTATTGACAGCAATGGAAGATGGGAGTTGAATCCCAGACACCTGAGAATTCAACTGAGTAATTCCTTCAACTTCCACCCCAAACTCAAAAATCACGCCATTTCGTTCAGCAGCATCAACCAAAGCCAAAGTTAGCGCCGTCGGATCGACTTGCCGATCTTGAGGCGAATAAATCGCAGCAATAATGCGATCGTTTAAAGAGAGATGAGGGCAGCGATCGCGCACTCGTTCCAGATCCCAAAGTTCCAATTGCCAACCTTGAGAACGGCGAGTTGCTATCAAATTTTCCCACTTAATTAAATCCTCTCCCTCCGAACACAGCATTAAAATTCCTTGTTTGTTAAAAGGAATTTTTCGCCCCGTAACTGCTTCCAATTCTGGAATCAAAGTTTCGTAGCGCTGAAGGCTGGTTTCCCTCAACTGCCAATTTCTGCCCTTAGTTTTGTGGCTGATCACTCCCATCAAAACACCGAGTGCCGCGCCAGTAGAACCTTGGCCCGGCGGCTGTTTGTCGAACACAGTAACTTTCAGTTCGGGAAATTGACTTAGTTCAAAGGCGATCGATGCGCCAATAATACCGCAACCAATAATTGCAACGCGAATCATTCAATTTTAGATTTTAGATTTTAAATTTTAGATTTTAGATTTTAGATTAACTGCTTCCTAGGTTTTGTCGATATAAACCTTTTTCGGACGGGCAAGATGCCCGCCCCACAAGAAAACTGATTCTTTCTTTGTGGAACAGGCATCTTGCCTGTTCTTGACAATGATACAAGATGTGAGTTAAGGCTAATTAAGCTTTAGGAATTAGCTGCAAGAAGGTGTCGAAATCATTGACAGCTTTTTGATAGCTGGCCGTGACTTTTGCATAGTCAAGGTTTTTAGCAGCAATATCAATTTCAACCAAATCGGCAAACAAACTCTTAGTCAAATCAACAGCTTGTTCTTGAGCTTTCGGCAACAAACTGCCAGACACGGTTCTCATGGCGCTGCGTAATTCGCCGAGAGGCCCGTGAATGTAAGTCTTGGTATCAACCCAATTGCGTTTTTGAATTAGGGTTCCCAGGTTGTCCATGCGCGATCGCAACTCTGTCAGGGTAGGAACAGAGCGCTGAATTTGCTGGATCTGGGCTGCTGTGTAAGTCGTTGGAACTTTTGCTTCGACACTACTGCAACTAACCAGAAATGCCATCAAAAACGCCATCATCAAGGCAAAAATTGAACGGGGACGAGTCATATCGATTTTAGATTTTAGATTTTAGATTTCTCGTTCTCAGGCTCTGCCTGGGAATGCAGCTCGGCGAGGAGCTGGTTCACTGACCTAGCACCGAGAGTTATGTACAAAATATTATTTTACCTCCTGGCGGCGCAGAAAAGTTATCAGAGCATCGCCAACTTTTTCTGACCAATGTTCTTGAGGATAATGCCCCGCTTGTTCCAGTGTGACTAACTCTGCATTTTTCAGGGAACCGACTAGCTTTTGAACTGGTTCAACACTCAGCCAAGGGTCTGTCAAACCCCAAACAAATAAAGTTGGTCGAGTCCAGGCTTTCAAGCCGGATTCAATTTCGGCCATTGACTGCGGCAATTGAATATTGCGGACTGTATTCATCAGCGATCGACCTGCATCCGAACTCTTCAAAAACGGGCGGCGGTAAACATCTAAATCTTTGTCTGATATCGTCTGGCGGCTGCCGCCTTCGAGAGTTCTGTCAACCAAAAGCGGGTCTTGCGTCATCATGTCGCCAATAAAAGGCAGCCCCAACTGCTGCATTTTCCAAGGCAATTTTATATTTCCTGAAACTGGTGTATTGATAACAGCTAAACGCTCAATTTTATCGGGATTTCGCAAAGCGTATTGAATACCGGCTGAAGCTAAAAATCCTTGGACAACGAGGTAAAATCGGTCGAGTTCTATAGCTTGAATAAAGCCTGTGAGGGCGTCAACAAAAGCATCGGGAGTATAGGAAAAGTCGCGTTTGTCTGGTTTTGTCGATCGCCCGTAACCCACCCAATCTGGGGCGATCGATCTAAATCCCTGTGCAGCCAAATCCGGCATCATTACAGTCCAGGTAAAACTCTGGGACGGCAAACCGTGCAGCAGCAGTACGGGCGGTTTAGCAGTTTCGTTAACCGGATTTGTTTCCCGATAAAACCATTGCAGCGGGCCTACTTCAACTATTTTCTCATCAATTGACATTATTTTACTGGTTATTTATCAAAGAATAAGGCGGGGAATACCCGCCCTACTTACCTAATAGTTGGGTGTGCACACAGCACCTTACCCAACTAATTACAGCCGCGTTTAGAAATTCATTTCAGCAGCTTGAACTTTTTCGACCTGTTTCTTCTTGAGAACCAGCATAATTTGAGCCAGCATGGTTATAGCCACGAAAGCCATCAATCCTTTAACTCGACCTGCACTTTGCAGCACAATCTCCACGTCTTTTTGACCGAAGCCGCCCACATTAGGATTGTTCGTCAAAAGTTCGCCTGCTGCAACTGTTTGTCCTTCGGTAACAATGAGTTCGGGGCCTGCTGGAATCGTATCAACAACGGCTGCACCTTCTGCAGGTTGAATTGTTACTTGATAACCGCCATCTTCAGGTTGAGCAATCTTAGAAATGCTGCCAGCTACCGAAGCATTGTAAACAGTATTATTGCTCTTTTCGCCAGTAGGATAAACCTGACCGCGGCCACGGTTGCCACCAACATAAATTTGGTATTTGCCGTAGTGAACTGACTTGTCAGTTTCCGGATTCGGCGACAAAACTGGGAATACCAATTCTTTGTACTGTTCTCCCGGTACTGGGCCCACTAAAACAATATTTTCTTGGGTTTCGCTGTAAGGTTGGAAGTAAAGATCGCCGACTTTTTCCTTCATTTCTTCAGGAATTCTGTCAGCGGGAGCAATCTTGAAACCTTCGGGCAACATCACAACTGCGCCGACATTCAAGCCACCTTTGCTACCGTCGCCGACAACTTGTTGCACGCTAGTATCGTAGGGAATCTTGACAATAGCTTCAAACACTGTGTCAGGCAAAACTGATTGCGGCACTTCAACTTCAGTCACTTTTGCACCGAGGTGACAGTTAGCGCAAACAATTCGGCCTGTTGCTTCGCGGGGAGTAGCGGGTGCTGTTTGCTGGGCCCAGAAAGGGTAAGCAAATGCTGCTTGGGGAAGTGCGATGTCGCTAGTAAGGAAAAATCCTGCAGCGGCGATCGCAATTAAGGCTGTTTTCGCGATCGTCCTGGCACTGCGGCGAAATATCGCAGATAAATTAGTTTGTGGCATTAGAGTATTCAATCTCAAAGGTCAGACAATTTTGGATTTTGGATTTTGGATTTTGGATTTTGGATTTTGGATTTTGGATTATTAGACTGCTTTAGGGATGCACTTATCTGTGGTTTTCACCATTCACCCCCAATCTAAAATCTCAAATCTAAAATCCAAAATAGTTTAAGACCACCAAGGTGCTTCGCCGGTGCGGAAATCAGTTTCTTTCCAAGTTGTAAAAGCGATCTTGTCATCTGCGACAGTGGCGTGGGCCAGGGCCAGAGACAAAGGCGCGGGGCCGCGCACCACTTTGCCCTCATTGTTGTATTGAGAACCGTGGCAAGGACAGATAAACTTGTTTTCGCTAACATTCCAAGGCACGACGCAACCCAAGTGAGTGCAGACTGCATTGATGCCGTAGTCGGCGATAGATAAGTCTTCTTTCACCACAAGATAGGTGGGGTCGCCTTTGAGACCTTGGGCTAAGGTGCGATCGCCCGCAGGGTGCGAAGCCAAATATTCGCTAACGATGATGTCGTTACCCAAAGCATCTTTAGCTGTCACTCCGCCACCAACTGCCCCACTCGACGGAGGAACAAAATATTGGACAACAGGATAGAGTGCGCCCAGTGCAACACCTGTGACTGTACCGAACGTCAGCAAATTCATAAATTGGCGACGCCCCATATCGGGGACATCGGGATTTCCAGCAGAAGATTGAGCCATGACCTGCCTTTACGGTTTTAAGTTACGTTTGTTTGTTAGCTGTTAGCGAACCTGTACGTGCAGAGGAAGGAGGATAATTGCCGTTAATCTGCTCGCACAAATTTTAGGCCGCGAAAATTCCTTTTAAGAATGCGCCTTCCAGCCTTTATTAGAGTATTATTACATTTTTTGAACTTTGTCTTTTATTGTTTAATGGATTAACTCAGGAGCAACCATGACGGGCAAGGATTTACACCAGCTACTCCTAGAAAAATGGGGAAAGTCTTACGATATCAGATTGCGGCGGACGCGGGGCAAGATTTTTGTGCAAGTTATGTGGAAATATCTAGAACAAGCATCTTTTCCGATGACGGAGGCTGATTATTTCGAGCATTTGGATGCGGTGGCCAATTACCTCAACGGCTGGGGCAGCACGGCACAGGTGAGAGAATACATTGTAAATACTCGCGATCGCCCGCGCTTGGGCAAAGCTGTCAGCGTCCCTCTAGATTTGGGTGAAAGAGCCTCGGAGTGGTTGCTAGACGAGTTTTGAGTCCTTAGTCATGAGTCCTCAGTCCTTAGTCATTAGTCCTCAGTCATTAGTCAGAAGCGACATATCGCCAATCTTCCGGCTTGTAAAGTTTTGTGTTTGGCCGCTGGATTTGTTGAGCCCAAAGTCCCGAAAATCGATCGGCGAGCTTGTCAGCCGACTTGCCGGCGGTAAGGAATCAACCTGTCGCGCATCTCATTTCCACAGTTATTTTGATTCAAAGTCTTGTGTGGCGCGCTTTCCTGGACGCCCGACTGTTGGATTTAAATGCCGCAACAGCTTGTGGGGCTCTTTTAATTTTGGGCGATCGTCCTTCATTCTTACCAAAATCATTGGAACCAATTTCTGTCAACAATTTCACATACAATGAGTGTAAGATATCTTGTGAAATTTAGGAGAATGTTGTAATGGGTGTTGCAGTTGGAATGGTTGAAGTCTTAGGATTTCCCGCTGCCGTAGAAGTTGCAGACTCAATGGTGAAAGCAGCCCGAGTTACTTTAGTTCGCTATGAAAAGATAACCCGTGCTTACTGGACAATTATAGTTCGAGGAGATATCTCTGAAGTCCAAGCAGCCGTTGCTGCTGGAATTGAATCAGTTAAAAAGGTCGATGGCGGAAAGTTGCTATCGTATCACATAATTGCTCGTCCCCACGAGAATCTCGATTACATTTTGCCGATCGGCTACACTCCCGAAGTTGAGCAGTTCCGAATGTAGTCAAAGTTTTGACAAAACTTTGGTGTTGAATTTTAACTTTTAGTAATTATAGAGGCGCGGGCGATCGCGTCTCTATATTTTTTGGCTGCGACTCGATATATTTTTGTGCTGTGTTTATCTGCGATATATTTGGCCGAAACAACAGCCAGAATAACTTGGAACTCTTAACCGCAGATAAACGCAGATAAACGCAGATAATACAATCACCCAGTAATCAAATCACTGGCAGTTATTGTGATTTGAACTCCCTTGAGAATTCCTATGATTACCCCATTTTGACGAATCTCGGTATCTGAACCATTCAACTGAGAAACTATATCTGCAAACGGGGCGCGAGAACGTACCAAAAGTTTATCTTCACCTTGCTTGAAGTCAGCAATAGTATCTATTCCCGAACTCCTCCAAAGCCTAAACTTGTCAGCCCCCCTGCCACCAACCAGATAGTCATTGCCGCTGAAGCCAAACAACAAGTCGTCGCCGGCCCCGCCAATCAACGTTTCGCTGCCGTCTCCACCAAGCAGAGTATCGTTATACCTAGAACCTATTGCTACTTCGATGCCGGAGA
The DNA here is from genome assembly GCF_036701485.1 of Microcoleus sp. Pol11C3. Classification (NCBI taxonomy): domain Bacteria; kingdom Bacillati; phylum Cyanobacteriota; class Cyanophyceae; order Oscillatoriales; family Microcoleaceae; genus Microcoleus; species Microcoleus sp. Pol11C3. The sequence goes on from NZ_JAUBQW010000027.1 coordinate 29,476, forward strand.
GCGAGTCTATGCCGCCCTGCCCGTCGGAAGCCCGACCTAACCCAGACCCGTCACCGACAGCCCCCAACTGGAGATAGACGCCAGTTCTTCCCAAACTGTAAGATACTGTGTCGATGCCCTCGCCGCCATTGAGCAAGTCATTGCCAGCAAGACCCGACAAAGAGTCATTACCGCGCCCGCCCCATAGCGTTTCATTGCCGCTCCCGCCAACTAAGGTGTCGTTAAATCTAGAACCGATAACAACTTCAATCCCCGAGAGCGAGTCTACACCGCCCAACCCATCGGTAGTAAGACCTAACCCCAAATCTAGATTGATACCAGTTCTCGCACTCGTGTAAGATACTGTGTCAATGCCATCGCCACCATTGAGGGAGTCATTGCCAGCACCACCCCACAAAGAGTCATTACCGCGCCCGCCCAAGAGCGTTTCATTGTCGCTCCCGCCAACTAAGGTGTCGTTAAATCTAGAACCGATAACGACTTCAAGGCCCGAAAGCGAGTCTACACCGCCCAATCCATCGGTAGTAAGACCTAACCCCAAATCTAGATTGATACCAGTTGTCGCACTCGTGTAAGATACTGTGTCGATGCCATCTCCACCATTGAGCAAGTCATTGCCAGCACGACCAGACAAAAAGTCATTACGGCGTCCGCCCAAGAGCGTTTCATTGTCGCTCCCGCCAACTAAGGTGTTGGAGCCGAAGTCAGAACCGATAACGACTTCAATGCCCGAAAGCGAGTCTACAAAGGGTAATAATGGAAGAGTAGGTGGCCCTTCAACTAACCCCACAAACATCCAACTAGCCCTGCCTAACCCAGAACCGTCGCCGACTTCGCCTAACTGAAGATTGATAGAACCGCTTGCATCTCTGTAAGATACTGTGTCGATGCCATCGCCGCCATTTAGGAAGTTATTACCGCCACCACCCCACAAAGAGTCATTGCCAGTCCCGCCATCAAGCGAGTCATTGCCATATTCGTCATAGAGATCGCTGCTCACGCCCAAAAGAGTGTCATTACCAGCCAGGCCAGAGATACTGTCATCGAAATCAGAGCCGTATAAGTAGTCAGGGCCCGAAGTGCCAGGTATTATTGCCATATATTTAATTTCCTATTGAGATTAAGAAACTGAAACCGTCAAAAAGGTAAAAATCTACAGTGTGGATTTTTCAAATGAACTTACTAAAAAATCCACCCAAAAAACCAACAAGTCTCCTATCTTAGGCAGCCAGGAAACTCAAAAGATATAGCTAGACTTCAGTGAGCCCGGTTGACCCTCTTGCTAAAGTTTTACGTTCTTGTTCAGTAATTTCACTGTGTTGGTATGTATGTTATGTCTAAATCGAATACTAAGGATCGGCTCGTGTCAAATCTTCATGAAAACCTTAAAAACTCAATCATTAAAATAACTTATGATTCCCAGCCCGATCGCCTAAAGAATAGTGTGAATTAAGGCTCAAAACCTTGACCCCAGACACCTAACACTAAACTTTGCTAATGTGAATTTTATATTTTATATTAAATACTTATCAAACAGACACTAAATCAGCAAAGATTATAATATAAAACCATCAACTTACTCAAATAGCTGAGAAGCTTAGCTTTACACAATGTTTATAAGCTTACTTAAGTAAATAGGGAATTCGCCCTCAAAATAGCTGAAGCAATGTTTTTAAGATAAGTTGACAACAATCCCAATCTCGGCTAAAAATAGCAGACAATTTTAAAATTCAGATGTTCGGTAACTTTTACATTGTCTGCTATTCTTAATTCTCATCGCCCTAAAAGCTTCACCAAACCAACCCCGCCAAAATACAAGCTCAGCACCGCACCTCCTAAAAGACTTTGCGTTAAAGGGTCAGTAGAAGGCGTTAACACCGCTCCCAAAACTGCGGCTCCCAAGACTACATACCGCCAGCCCGAGAGCATTTGGTTGGAAGAAACTATGCCCAAAACTCCGAGCAATACTTGGACGATCGGGATTTGAAAAGCTAAGCCCGTGCTGAACATTAACAGCAACACAAATTTAAAGTATTTGTCGATCGACCACAACTGCTCTACAACATCCGCTCCATAGGTAACAAAGAAGTTAAGCGCCGCCGGAATCAAAGCGATGTAAGCAAAGACTAACCCGCCCAAAAATAGGAAACTCGAACCAAAAAACACAGGCCCGAGCAACCTGCGTTCTTTCCGAGTCAAGCCGGGGAGAACAAACAGCGCTATCTGGTAAAAAATAAACGGACTGGCGATGAGCAAACCGCTGTATCCGGCTACTTCGATAGAAACAAAGAAATACTCGCCGGGAGCTAGTTGCAAAAACTTGACGGGCCCGGCCGGTACTTCTAGGAGTTGCACGATGGGTTTAACTGTGAAAAAGCAACCAATTACGGCGATTGCTACGGCAATTAGCGAGTAGAAAAGTCGCAGACGCAATTCTTCTAAATGGTCGAATAAAGACATTTCAACTTCGTCGGGAAGTTCGTCGAGAAATTCGTTTTCTAAGTTGCGAGAACCCATCGCACCGCCTGCGATTGGTGCAATGCTGTTTTCCGGGCTAATTGCTTCGAGGTTGTTGTCGGAACCTTGTTCGGATGTCTCCAAGTTTGAGGGAGCAGTCATAGGGTATGGGTAATTGGTAAGGGGTAATTGGAAATTGGTAATTGGTAATTGGAAAGGGGTAAATGAGAATAGTTATTTCATAATTGCTCCGACTTCCTTCTTCATTCTTGATTCTGACTTCAGCAGCAGAAGGAACGATCGATAATTAATCCGTGTAGGGGTATCAAAATCCGTGTAGTGCCTTCATTATTCAATCACGATCGCAATTTTGCCGATCGCGCGGCCCGTTTCGCTGTAAGTGTGGGCTGCTGCTACTTCTTGTAAGCTGTAAGTGCGATCGACAATCGGCTCAACTTTATCCGATTCTATTAACTCCCGCAAAATCCCCAAGTCACCCGGATTGGGATTGGCTAGAATGAATTTAGCTTTTTTACCAGGAATAAACCAGCTCGTCAACATCGGTGCCAGGTTGTCAAAACTTGGCAAAGTCGAGATATAAACTCCCTCCGGTTGCAGCACTTTTTCGCATTCAGCAAATGTTCTTGTCCCGACAGCATCCAAGATTATATCATATTTTTCGGGCTGTTGAGTAAAGTCAAATTCCGCATAATCTAGGACAAAATCTGCTCCCAAACCCTTGACAAATTCTCTATTTTTGGCGCTGCAAACTCCCGTTACTTCCGCATTCATGGCTTTGGCAATTTGCACAGCAAAAGTGCCGACTCCGCCGGAAGCGCCGTTAATCAATACTTTATTTCCTGCTTGAATTTGACCCAAATCTCGGAGTGCTTGCAAAGCAGTTAAACCTGCGATCGGTACTGCTGCTGCTTCTGCATGAGTGATGTTTTTCGGTTTAAAGGCGGCATCCGATTCTGGGACGACTGCGTATTCGGCGCAAGCACCCTCACTCATGGGGTTTAAGAAAGTATAAACTTCATCTCCGGGTTGAAATTTGGTGACTTCCCGGCCGACTTCCACGACAACTCCCGAGATGTCAGAACCGACTATTCGAGGAAAGTTAAATCCTGTTAATAGTTGCAGGTGTCCTTGCCGGATTTTCCAGTCTACGGGATTGACGCTGCTAGCACGAACTCGTACTAACAATTCGTTGGATTTGGCGATCGGCTTGGACAATTCTCGGTACTGCAATTCCTCGGCTGAACCGTAGCGATCGAACGCAACTGCTTTCATGGCAAATTTTCCGGTTTATTTCCAATAGAACACTCAATCCTTTACAATTACAGCACATTCGATCTAAATGTGACACAGTAAATTGAGCCAGCCTTGTAGCAGCGGGCGATCGACTCTTGGAGGCCTCCAGACAGGACGCAGGCGTGAGGCAATGGGTTCGCTGGCCCAGTGCGATCGACTAGCGATTAAAATTAATAGGGACGGGGCGAGCGATTCCATAACCCTGAGCATAATCTACTCCAATCTCCCGCAATTTTTCTAAGATAGTCTCGTCTTCGACAAACTCAGCTATAGTTTCAAGATTCATCGCATGGGCAATACGATTAAAGCCTTCAACCAGCGCTTGAGAAATCAAATTATGACTAATATTCTTGACAAAAGCACCATCAATTTTTAGATAATCAACTGGTAAATTCATCAGATAAGCAAAGGAACTCAACCCACTGCCAAAATCATCTAAAGCAAAGCAACACCCAATCTTTTTGAGTTCGCTCATGAAATATCTGGCTTGCTCAAAGTTTGCGATCGCTGCGGTTTCCGTGATTTCAAAACCAATGGTTTGTGGGGGGACTTTGTAGCGATAAAATTGTTCGATTAAAAACCTCAGAAACTGATTGTTACTAATGCTAGCCCCAGAAAGATTGATTGTATACAAGCCTTGACTAAGAACATCTTTCTCCGGCAATTTGTGATAATTAGAGAAAAAAGTTTCGATTACCCAACAATCGATCTCAGTTATCAAGCCGTAACGCTCGGCGGCGGGAATAAACTGAGCTGGAGATACTATTTTTCCATTTTCGTCCATCATTCTAATCAAAATCTCATAATGCTCTACTAATGGTTTAGAGGTAATAGAGACAATCTTTTGGTAGTAGAGACAAAAACGATTGGTTTCCAGCGCTCGGCTGATTTGGGAAATCAACTGCCTCTCACCACGTTGTTTAATTAGTTCGCTATCATCTAGACTATAAATATGAACACAGTTGCGACCTCTGGCTTTGGCGGCATAACAAGCTGCATCAGCCGCCCCCAGAAGCTCCCTCAAATCTTGGCTTGTTTGGTCAATCGCAACAACTCCAATGCTGACTCCGATGATAAAGGTTTTGCTATTCCAAATAAACCGAAACTGATGCACTAAGTTTTTGAGATTTTCCGCAATCTTAGCTGCTTGAGAGAGCGAACATTGAGAGAGCAAAATACCAAATTCATCACCTCCCAAGCGAGCCAGCATATCATTAGCACCGACTCCCTGTTGAATAAGTGCGGTGATTTGGCGTAGTAGATCATCGCCAGCAATATGACCTACCGTATCGTTAACGACTTTGAACTGATCTAAATCTAAATAACAGAGAGCGTGCTGCTGATCGCTATCTTTAACAGAGGCGATCGCCTCAACTAGGTGCTGCTCAAATCTTCGACGGTTGATTAACCCCGTTAGGGCATCGTGATTCGCTTCCCAAGAGAGTTGACGGGTGAGATAGCGCGATTCAGTAACATCATGAAAGACGATGACTGCCCCGATTATTTGACCTTCGCGGTCTCGAATCGGTGCTGCCGAGTCAGCAATGGGATACTCCGTTCCATCATGGGCAACCAGAATAGTATTGTTAGCTAAGGTCACAATTCGCTGCTCTAAGAGAGCCTTGTCTATAGGATTCTCTACTGGCTCTCGCGTTACTGAATCAACAATTAGGAAGACTGTAGACAAGGGAACTCCTTGAACCTCATGAGCCTCCCAGCCTGTCAGTCGCTCAGCTATAGGATTGAAATATCTCACATTACCTTGGGCATCAGTAGTAATCACCGCATCGCCAATTGATTCCAGTGTCACTTGAGCCAATTCCTTTTCGGCAAAGAGAGACTCTTCGAGACGTTGCCGTTCTTCAATTTCTATCAAGAGACGTAAATTCTGCTCTTGGAGACTTTGTTGCAGCCGTCGGATAGTTAGGTGGGTTTCGACACGAGCTAATACTTCTTCGATTTGAAATGGCTTAGCAATATAATCTACCCCTCCAGCAGCTAGCCCTTGCACCTTATTAAAAGTTTCATTTAGCGCACTCAAAAAAATTATTGGAATCTCTGCGGTGCGCTCGTCAGATTTTAATTGTCGGCAAACTTCATAGCCATCGATATCTGGCAACTTAATATCTAGTAAAATTAACTCCGTCGATGGAGATTGGGCGGCTCTGATCGCCATTACACCTGTCGTGGCACTGCGAACTTTATAACCCTCTGCGCGCAAAGTATCCCTGAGAAGACGCAGGTTATCAGGCAGATCGTCAACAATTAAAACATTGCCTCGGTAGTTTGTAGCTCGATCGTTAATCTTATCGCTAGTTCTATCGACAATCATACTCATTTCCCTAGTTTCCTGCTAGAGGAATATAAACATATGCACAAATAGTATAGTTTAAATATTCAGTTAAAAAAGTCACTTTATTCACAAAGAAATTCTGCGATCCCGGAGATATGGGGCTGGCAAGGGGGCGCAACCATACAAAATATGAATTGTTCGGATAGGGGCACTCCCCCCGTGGTTACTCTTCTTCGCTTCGCCTAACATCAGAAGAAGATTGTTTCAACCGAAGCAGCCGATTTATGAACAAGCGCATTTCTCAAATGGCAAGTCTAGTCGTCATTGCGATCGGATGTCTCGTGCTGCTTGGTTGGCAATTTGACATCTCCCTACTCAAAAGCGGTTTTCCCGGTATGACTTCGACCATGAAAGCAAACACGGCAATTTGCTTTTTGCTGGCTGGAGTTTCTTTGAGATTGTTGCAGTACCAAAGAACCCGACTGCACGATCGCATCGCTCAAGGGATGGCAGGATTGATAATCATCATGGGTCTGCTGACGCTCAGCGAGTATATTTTTGGTTGGAAGCTGGGTATTGATGAGTGGCTTTTCCGAGATTTCGTGCCTTCAGCGACTCGTGATCCGGGAAGAATGGGAGTAAATACCGCCCTAAATTTTGTGCTGATGGGACTAGCACTGTTACTGTTAGGGCAAAATTCCCAACGGGATACTTGGTTGGCTCAGATTTTTAGTAGTGTTGCAGCTTTAATTTCTCTACTAGGTTTATTTGGATACCTATTCAATGTCGATATTCTTGAACGTTTGGTCACAATTACGACGACTCAACCCGTAAACACGATTGTCACCTTTTTCATCCTCTATGGAGGAATTTTATTGCTCCGCCCCAACGAAGGATTAATGCAAGTAGTAACCAGTCCCCTGGTAGGCGGAGTAATGGTTCGGTGGTTGCTGCCTTGGGGGACAATCTTTCCAGTGACACTGAACTGGTTCACTCTTCAGGGGCAAAAGTTAGGCTGGTATAACGCTAATTTTGGCTATACATTGCGTTCAACTGTTATGGTTGTCACGTTCTCAATTCTCATCTTGGGGACGGCTCGCTTTTTAAACCAGATAGATTACAAGCGCCAACAAGCCGAAGCAGAAATTAAAAAACTTAACGAAACTTTAGAAATTCTTGTAGCTGAACGAACAGATGCTTTACAAAAATCGCAGGCTCGTTTTGCAGGAATTCTAGAAATCGCCAATGATGCAATTATATCTATCGATCGCACTCAACGCATTACCCTGTTTAATCAAGGGGCAGAAAAGATTTTTGGCTATAAAATTGAGGATATTTTAGGGAAGCCACTGAATTTACTGCTGCCAGAACAGTTTAGAGATGCACATCCGCAGCATATCAAACAATTTGCACAGTCTTCTACCAGAGCGCGAAGGATGGGAGAACGAGGCGAGATTTTAGGCCGTCGTCAAGATGGAACGCTGTTTTCGGCTGAAGCCTCTATTTCTAGGCTGGAAATGGGAGACGAAACGGTATTTACTGTTATTATGCGCGATATTAGCGATCGCAAGCAAGTAGAAGCATCACTGGCTCACATGGCAGCGATTGTGGAATACTCTGGTGAGGCAGTTATTAGCAAGTCATTAGACGGCATCATTTTAACCTGGAACAATGCAGCAGAAAAAATCTTTGGCTACAAGGCTGAAGAAATCATAGGACAATCGATCCTCATTCTAATTCCCTCCAATATTACCTACGAAGAACAGCAAATCCTAGAAAAGATTCGACAAGGAGAAAAGATTGAAAACTATGAAACCGTGCGTGTCCGAAAAGATGGACAGCTTATTCACATATCTTGTACCATATCACCTTTGAAGGACACAACAGGCAGAATTACTGGGTGTTCTGTAATTAAACGCGACATCACCGATCGCAAACGAGCTGAAATAAATCGCCAGCAAATTGAGATAGCTTTACGAAACAGTGAAGAGCAGTTTCGCCATGCGTTTGAAGATGCCTCTATCGGGATGGCGATCGTTTCACTTGATGGGCATTGGATTAAAGTCAATCCTGCCTTATGTCAGATTCTTGGCTACTCCTCAGAAGAGTTGTTAGCGTTAACTTTCCAAGACATTACCCATCCTGACGATTTAGATGCGGATCTTAGTTATGCAAATCAACTATTAGTAGGAACAATTTCAACTTACCAACTGGAAAAACGGTATTTCCATAAACAAGGACATATAATTTGGATTCTTCTTGATGGCTCGCTAGTACAAGATGGACAAGAAAATCCACTGCATTTTATTGCTCAGATCCAAGACATTACCGCTCGAAAAGAAGCTCAAAAAACGCTAGAGATTCAAAGCGTTATCATGAATAACATGGCAGGAGGAGTGTGTTTAATTAAAGCCTCAGACCTCATAATCGTCTACACCAATCCTACCTTTGACGCTATGTTTGGCTACACAGAGGACGAACTAGCAGGTCAACCCCTTGGTGTCTTGAATTATGTCGATACAAATTTTACACCAGGTGTAACCGTTCTAGATATCGTCACTCAAATTGAACAGACCTGGGAAGCGAAATATGAAGTCCACAATAGAAAGAAAGATGGAACTCTCTTTTGGTGCAGAGTTCATACATCCAGGTTTGAGCATCCTGAATACGGAACTGTATATGTTGCCGTTCAGGAAGACTCAACAGAGCTAAAACTGGCTGAGCAAGCCTTGCAAGCTACCACAAATCGCCTCAACTTTCTTCTAAACTACAGCCCCGTGGTCATTTTTAGCAGTAAACCTGCTGGCGATTATGGCGCAACGTTCATCAGCGAAAATATCAAAGATATATTGGGCTACGAAAGCCACGAGTTTTTAGAAGATTCTAAATTTTGGGTGAATCACTTACATACAGATGATGTAGAACCAGTGCTTAATGGCTTAGCAAATGTATTCGTTAATGATTTTTATTTACACGAATACCGTTTTCGTCGCTCCGATGGGGTTTATCGCTGGATTCTGGGTCAGCTTAGGCTAATTCGAGATCGTTCAGGTACACCAGTAGAAATCTTGGGATATTTAATTGACATTAGCGATCGTAAACAAGCTGAGTTGGAATTTCACCAGGCAAATGAAGCAAACCAAGCCAAGACTGTCTTCCTCGCCAATATGAGCCACGAACTCCGCACCCCCCTGAACTCTATTTTGGGATTCACGCAATTGATGAGCTATGAGAGCAATCTGACTCCTTCTATTCAAGAACGTTTACAAATTGTCAATCGTAGCGGTAGACATTTATTGGACTTGATTAACGATATTTTAGATTTATCCAAAATAGAGAGTGGACGGATGACACTCAATCTTTCTAACTTTGATTTGACAAATTTGCTAGCTTCTCTTGAAGAAATGTTCCAAGTTAAAGTCCAATCTAAAGAATTGCAATTAATTTTCGAGCTAGCTCCCGACATTCCTAAATTTGTGCATAGCGACAAGAAAAAACTTTATCAAGTCTTGGTCAATCTGCTCGGTAATGCGATTAAGTTTACCAACCAAGGAAGCGTCACTCTACGGGTAAGAGCAACACAAAAAGACACAACATCTTGTCACCTATGTTTTGAAGTTGAGGATACAGGCGTGGGAATTGCGCCCACAGAAATTGATAGCCTATTTAAGGTATTTGTGCAAGCCCAAGCTGGGAATAATTTGAGTCAAGGCAGTGGGCTGGGTTTAGCCATCAGTCAAAAACTCGTCAAACTCATGGGCGGTCAAATTGCGGTTAAAAGCACTTTGCACCGAGGTAGCACTTTTTCCTTTGAGATTCCAGTACAGTTACCTCAAGCAGAATCCTTACCACCAGAATCAATTAATCAAAAAATAATTGCTTTAGCTCCCGGACAACCGACTTACCGCATTCTTATTGTTGAAGATTTAGAAGAAAATCGTCGCTTGTTAGTCGAGATCCTTACCTGGGTTGGTTTTGAGGTGAGAGAAGCAAAACAGGGAGTGGAGGCACTCTCACTCTGGGAGAGTTGGCGGCCGCACCTGATTCTGATGGATCTACGAATGCCGATCGTGGATGGCTACACAGCTACTAAATATATTAGAGAACGCCCTCAGAGCCAAGAAACTGTGATTATTGCTTTAACTGCCAGTATTTTTGAAGAAGAGCGAGAAAAAGTTCTTATGGCTGGCTTTAACGACTTTATAAGCAAGCCATTTCAGCAGAGAGACATCTTTGACAAAATCGCTAAATATTTGCCAGTGCAATATATCTACGAAGTCGTAGAACAAACTCCACAAAAACCATTACTTGAAACGGTGTCTGTAGAAGATCTATCCATGATGCCCCCTCAGTGGTTAGAACAAATGTATCAAGCCGCTTACTATCTCGATACCGAAATTATGAATGAATTAATTGTACAAATTCCCGAATCCAAAGCAAGTTTATCCAAAGCACTAACCGATTATATCAATAATTTTTATTCGGATCGAATTATGGAGCTGATTCGACCTTTGGTGCCGAATCCACTGTAGTTATCGAGTTTAAGGACAAAGAAGCTATACTGCTGTAACCAGTGGCTATATTTCCAATAGAAATCAACATGGGAAAGGATTTGGAAGTTTTTGGAGATGTGTGTTGCAGATATCTATGAGCATGAGGCAATGGCATATAAATTAGATGGAATGTGCTGTATCATATAGCAATTATATTTTTGGCGTGAAGGGAATTTATTTTTTTTATTAACCGCAGAGGGCGCAGAGGCCACAGAGAAAGAGAAAAGAGAGACAGAAATGATTGATTTAACCGGAAAGGTAATTTTAGTAACTGGTGGCTCGAAAGGGATTGGTGCAGTGACGGTGCGGACTCTGGTTAATGCTGGGGCCGAGGTGATTTTGCATTACTTTCGCAGTCAGAAAGAAGCGGAAGCGATCGCAGCAAGTGTTGCGCGCGATCGCTGTTATTTATTGGCAGCCGATTTGATGGTGGAAAACGCGGCCTCGACTTTGTGGCGAGATGCTTTAAAATGGCGCGGTCATATTGATATTTTAGTTAATAATGCCGGGATTATGCAGTCAGCGGGTATCGAGGACAAATTCGATATTTGGTCTTTAGCTTGGCAGCAAACTCTACAAGTAAATTTAGTTGCCGTTGCCGATTTGTGCCGGGAATCTATTCTGCATTTTCAAACTCGCAGAGCCGGTACAATTATTAATATAGCAAGTCGCGCTGCTTTTCGCGGCGATGACCCGAATTATCTGCACTACGCTGCGTCAAAAGGTGCTATTGTTGCTTTAACTCGTAGTATTGCTAGAGGGTTTGCGGCGGATAATATTTTGGCATTTACAGTTGCACCGGGCTTTGTCAGTACAGAAATGTCTAATCAGTTTATTCAGGAGTTCGGTGAAGCTGATATTATTCGTGATATCCCGATCGGCAAAATCGCTCCTCCTCAAGATGTTGCCAATGTTATCGCGTTTTTAGCGTCGGGTTTGGCTACGCACGCTACCGGGACTACGATCGATATTAACGGAGCCTCTTATGTGCATTGAGACAATTACTGTAAAATACCTCTCAAGGCTCATGCTGACACCTTTTAACCCTCACTAATTTATCACTTTAGCAAGACGCTAAAAACATCATAAATCATTTAGGGTTAAATAAAAGATAGTCTGAGGAAAGTTGATTATGACAACAGATAACGGCACCCACACCAAACGAGTTGCCATACTCATCGAAAATGGAGTAGAAGATTCGGAATTTTTAGTTCCTTACAACGCATTAAAACAAGCAGGATTTGATGTAGTTGTCCTCGGTTCGCGGACTAACGAAAAGTATGCAGGCAAACAAGGAAAAGTTGCCCAGCAGGCTGATGGAACTACCACTGAAGCATTGCCTGCAGAATTCGATGCAGTGATAATTCCCGGCGGCCTGGCTCCCGATACAATGCGGACTAATCCCAACACAGTAAGGTTTGTACGAGAAGCATTTGAGCAAGGAAAACTCGTGGCTGCTGTTTGCCACGGCCCGCAAGTTTTGATTGAAGCCGACTTGCTGAAAGGCAAAAATGCGACGGGTTTCTTGGCAATTAAAACAGACATGATCAATGCCGGAGCTAACTACATCAACGAAGCTTTAGTAGTTGACGGCAACTTGATTACTTCCCGCCAACCGGGAGATTTAGCAATATTTACCACGGCAATTATGGCTCGCCTCGGTTACGGCGGAAAAGAAGTCGGTTTGCCAGAAGAAACTGACAAAAATGCAGAATGGTGGAAATTAGCTAATGGTTGGGGAGGCTCGACACAAGGCGACATTGTTAAAGGTTTGAATACCGCCCTCGCAGGGGAACGCTATGCTTGCGAAGCGTTTCAAAATTATGCGGAAAAAACCCAAGACAGCGATTTGCGATCGCTCTTGAGAGAAATGATTCAAAACAAACAGCACCACATCATCGCTCTCGAAAAACGCCTCAACGATTTTGGTGAAAAACCCTCAATTCCTGCTCAAATTGCTGACAAATACGCTAAATTAAAAACCTCGATGCAAGGAACCGATGAAACGTTCTTGCTGCGGAGCACTCTAGGTGAGTTGCAAACCGGTGTTGTCGATGTCAACAACCTGCGGGTGAAGTTCACAGATCCGGTATCAACTGCCATTTTGACAGAGATAGAATCGGATTTGTCTAAGTGTGAGCAAGTTGTTGCTAAACTCTACCGCGCCCGTGCAGTTTCCCAGGAAATTAAGTCTCCTAAACCTTCGACTAGCCCCGCTGTAAAAATGTAATCAGCAAGGGGAGAAATAAGTTTGTAGTTTTGTAGAGAGGTGAAAACCCGTACTAAGAGTAAGAACCCAACTACAAACTTGCTCTGCAATCCTACAATATACTCGTGTGTGCTAAAATAAAACCCAACACTAAAAAGCAGATATTCAACTAACTGCAAGGTGGAGGGTTTTATTAAATGGGTTTTATTTTTGTTTCAGCGGGAAACGGCGGGTTTGAAAGAAGCTTTCGGCAACCGGGGGCGGTACAAGCCCCCGGATTCATCCGTGCAGAAATAAAAAATATAGTATCGGATAACCAGCCGCCGGATACATCCGTAAAGTCGATTTCTTTAATTATTCAATTCTTTAATCTAAAATCTAAAATCTAAAATCGATTGACTTCTTCCCTCTTCCTTTAGACAGGAGACACCTGGGCTATAAATGCGGTACTGTGTTGCCAATATTTTGATGAGGAAAAAAAGGCTGTGGTTCCCTTACGCGATGAAAATCCCATTACTATCACTCCCTACGTCACCTACGGGCTGGTTGCGGCAAACATATTAGTATTTTTGTACGAACTCAGTTTGGGCGATCGACAATTAACGCAATTTTTCTACTCTTGGGCGGTAGTTCCTTGCCAGTTAAGCAATATGTGCCGGGTATCTCTGCCAGTTTCGTCATTTCCAGAATGGACTACTCTAATTAGCTCCCAATTCCTGCACGCAGGCTTTCTCCACATTGCTGGAAATATGTTATTTTTGTGGATTTTTGGCAACAACGTAGAAGACCGTTTAGGCCACGTCAAATTTATAATATTTTACCTTACTTGCGGCGTTTTAGCATCACTAACTCAGTGGTTTTTTTCCTCAGCATCTGCCATTCCGTCCCTAGGTGCTAGCGGCGCGATCGCAGGCGTGATGGGAGCTTACATCCTCAGATATCCCCAAGCCAGAGTTCTGACACTGCTTCCCCTGGGAATCTTTTTTACCACCGTCAGAGTCCCCGCTTTCTTCTTTCTAGGATTTTGGTTTGCACAGCAAGCATTGAGCGGCCTGGCTTCATTGAATGCCCCGGCAAGTGTCGGCATGGAATCCGGGGGAGTTGCCTATTGGGCCCACGCGGGCGGCTTTGTTTTCGGCGCTATTCTCGGCCCTTTGTTGGGGCTTTTTTCGGAAGATAATCAGATTTAATTTTTCACTGCAAATGAACGCAAATGAACGCAGATAAACGCCGATTTTGTTATCCGTTTATCTGCGTTCATCTGTGGTTTCAAACCTCAGATTTTTATCACAGTTCGGTGCTATGCTTTGCCCTTTGTTGGGATTGTTTTCGGAAGATAATCGGATTTAATTTTTCAACGCAGATGAACGCAAATTAACGCAGATAAACGGCCAACAAAATCGGCGTTTATCTGCGTTAATCTGCGGTTTCAAACCTCTTATCTTTTTAGATAAAGGTGAAGTCAAATCCCGAAAGAGAAGAAACCCCAGTTACACCATTTAACTTCGCCAAAATGCGAGAATCAGCACCGGTGACGTTATTGCCATTGCCGTCATAAATTATGTAAGTATTGCCGCCCGAATCGTAAGCAAACAAGAAAGCAGTTCCTCCCAGAATATTTGCAGAAACAGTTGTCTGCACATTCAGCAGAACTTGGGTGTTACCGCTGAGATTGGGGAATCCTGGGGCAAAATTAAACTGATCGGCGATGGGCACACCGAGACCGTTAAAATCAGTAATCACATCGTATCCGCCCGCCGCGATCGCAGCATCGAGCGCCGCCGAAGAAGCCGCATCAAAAGCCGGCCCACCTTGTGCAGGGCTGGTATAGCGGAATTGATTGCTGCCGCCGCCTCCCGTCATGGTATCTGCGCCGAGCCCCCCTACGAGCACGTCGTTATCCAAACCGCCGTTAATCGTATCGTTGCCACCTTGACCATCAATAGTATCGCTGCCCGCCAAACCGTCCAAATTGTCCGGCAAAGAACCCCCAACTAAATTGTTAGGCCCGCTATCTGCAGGCAAGATTTGGACGGTGACAGTACCTACGCCCGGAATTGTCCCGAATCCGTCGCTGACGCTGTAGGTGAAAGCAGTTGTACCCGCTACGTTGCCGGGGATGAATTGCACTTGAGAGACAAGATTTACAGCTATTCCGAGTTGCGGTGTGCTGACATTGATAATGCTGAGCGTCCCTTTTTGCGGGCTGGAATCGTTCGCCAATACGTCGATGAAAGTGGGCAGCAAATTATTCGTATTGGTAAATACGATGCCGTCATTGACAGCAATCGGCGACAGAATAGTTGGAACAGTTACGGAGGTATCGAAAGAATTGATGTTAATCGCCACTGACGCTGCTGCCGTGCCGCCTTGGTCGTCAGCTACGCTGTAGCTGAAAGAACCGGCTTGCCCGATCACGTTTGTTCCAGGTTGAAATTTCAGCCCAAGTAAATCCTGAACGGTTAACTTTTGGTTCACGGCGATCGGGCTCGTACCCGTAATTACCTGACCAAAAGTAGGATTGGGAAGTCCGACTACCGCGATCGCCAGTGGCTGGCCCTCCGGGTCGCTGGGCGCCGAAATGCTCAGAGACAGAGGCAAATTCTGCAAACCAGTCAACGTCTTGCCCGCTTCCACGATCGGCGGCTGGTTAGGAGTCGGAGATGTAAAACTCGGCGGAGTCGGCCCGCCGCCTAAAGGCGGAGGAGTCGGGGGCGCTGCCGTTGGAGTCGGGACGATCGAAGGACTGGGACTTGGAGTTGTCCCGCCCGCAGTCGGAGTCGGACTCGGACTCGGACTCGGAAGCTGTGTCGGCAATGTCCCCGTTGTAGGACTCGTAGTTGTCCCGGTTGTGGGACTCGTGGTTGTCCCTGCTGGTGTGGGAGTTGTTGTCGCTGGTGTGGGAGTTGTTGTCGCTGGTGTTGGAGTTGTTGTCGCTGGTGTGGGAGTTGTTGTCGCTGGTGTGGGAGTTGTTGTCGCTGGTGTGGGAGTTGTTGTCGCTGGTGTTGGAGTTGTTGTCGCTGGTGTGGGAGTTGTTGTCGCTGGTGTGGGAGTTGTGGTCCCGGTTGTGGGACTCGTTGTGGTCCCGGTTGTAGGACTCGTTGTGGTCCCGTTTGTCTTAGAAGGAGTTGTCCCGGTTGTGGGACTCGTTGTGGTCCCGGTTGTGGGACTCGTTGTGGTCCCGGTTGTGGGACTCGTGGTTGTCCCGGTTGTGGGACTCGTGGTTGTCCCGGTTGTGGGACTCGTTGTGGTTCCCGTTGTGGTTCCCGTTGTGGGACTCGTTGTGGTTCCCGTTGTGGGACTCGTTGTTGTCCCCTCAATGGTGAAAGGATTGTCGTCTACGCGCGGTATTTGACCTGTAGTGAACCTAGATTCATCTAGCGAGTTCGATCGAACATCAATCAACACCGCCAAAAATTCCCCAGTTCGCCTGTCCCTAATAATCGTGTTGCTAGAATTCGAGCCTTGACCTTGGAATATTTCTAACTCTGTAAAGTTCAAACCTCCAGCCAGACCGATCAAATCTCCCGCATTAAAATCTCTAATTACATCAGCATCGCCGATTTCGCGACCACCAGTAGTGAGAAACCCGTTGCTAGCAGGCGACGTGCCCACCCTACCGAGAACAAAGATATCCGATCCGTCGCCTCCTGTCAGAGTATCAGATCCGCGATCGCCCGAAAGAATATCATCCCCAGCATCTCCAGACAGAGAATCATTGCCGTCGCCCCCGAAGATCAGGTCATCACCCTCGCCGCCGTCACCAGTATCGTTACCAACACCGCCAGTGATGACATCCCCGCCCTCGGCGCCCAACAAAATATCATTGCCAGCGCCGCCGATCAGGCAGTCATTACCCGTGTCGCCAAAAACACTGTCATTGCCCTTGTCGCCAAAAATCAGGTCATCCTCGCCACCACCGCGCAGACAGTCATTCCCTTTACCGCCATACAGCGTGTCGTTGCCTTCAGAACCCAAGACAAGATCGTTGCCCTGGTCGCCAAAAGCTACGTCATCGCCCTGGTCACCAGAAACCAAGTCATCGCCTTTGCCGCCCCGCGCCGTGTCATTGCCGCGCCCGCCCTCAACGATATCTTTACCAGCGCCACCGTTGAGAGAATCGTTACCGTCTTCGCCCCTAAGTAGATCGTCTCCGTCCCGACTCAAAAGCGTGTCGTCGCCGCCACCCCCGGAAATCGTGTCATTGAACAAGCTGCCGATTAAATAGTTACTGCCGTCATTTGCGACCACTAAGCCATCGACCAAAAGTGGCTGTGGGGGAGGCGTGGGAACTGTCAGAGTTGGCCGTGGCACCGGGGTGATCGAAATGTCTGGGCCCGTCCCCGTCATCGTCGGAGAAGTCCCCGTCATCGTCGGAGAAGTCCCCGTCATTGTCGGAGAAGTCCCCGTCATTGTCGGAGAAGTCCCCGTCATTGTCGGAGAAGTCCCCGTCATTGTCGGAGAAGTCCC
>NZ_JAUBQW010000027.1:46871-54626 GCF_036701485.1 Microcoleus sp. Pol11C3
CGGCGACGGCGTAGGCTCTGTCACCGGTTCGACAATAATAATTGCTGGTATTGCACTAGGCATTGTTCCGACTCCTTGCGACGCTACTCAAAAACTACTAAATAAACTTAAAGTCAGATGCAGTAATGACGGTGCTGAGCGCTCCCGGCACTGTAGGAATAGAATTCAAAACTCCCAAATCGAAAGCTGGGAGACTGTCATCTGCCACATTCGGGTCGAAGCCGAGAACGTACTTGTTAAAAGTATTGTTCAGGTACACGAAGAAAGCTCCCGTTTTGCTCGAACCGTTTTGATTCTTCAACACTGCATTTACTGCTTGAGCGTTATCAAATTTAGATTCAAACAAAATGACTGATTGCTTGCTAATGTTGTCGCCGCTAGACCCGATATTCCTGACGATAAAACTGGTGAAATCGAGAGTAGTTCCTGAGTTGGTTAAACCTGCGAAATTTGACGACCTGAACAAAAATCTGTCGGTCTCACTGCCGCTAGCGTTAAAGTCAGCAATCACATCCACGCCTTCGCTGGGAGTTTCGTAGTAGAAGAAATCATCGCCAGGGCCACCCGTGAGTAAGTCTGAACCGTTCCCGCCGCCCAAAATATCATTGCCCGCACCGCCCTCAAGAGTGTCGTTATCATCGCCGCCCAACACCAAGTCATTGCCGAAGGCGCCACTGAGACAGTCGCTGCCGGCACCGCCGTCGAGAGTGTCGTCGCCCGCTTCGCCCAACAGGGAGTCGCTGCCCGCCTCGCCCAACAGGTAGTCGTTGCCCACACCTCCGAGTGCCGTGTCGTTGCCTTGTCCACCCAAAATCGTGTCATCGTTGTCGCCGCCGGATATGGAATCGTTATTGATACCGCCGTCGAGCAAGTCTTTGCCCAATCCACCGTCGAGGATGTCGTCGCCTGCACCGCCGTCGAGGGAGTCGTCGCCAATGCCACCAAGTAAGGTGTCGAGCCCAGTGCCACCAAGTATCGAGTCGTCGCCGGATTCTCCCAATATCGAGTCATTGCCTGTTCCGCCGTCAATGCTGTCGTTGTTGTCACCGCCCAAGAGGTTGTCATTGTCATTGCCGCCGAACATTAGGTCGTTGCCCAGTCCGCCGATCAGCGAGTCTATGCCGTCGCCGCCGTCGAGGGTGTCGTTGCCCAGTCCGCCGTCAACGGTGTCGTTGCCGATCGAACCCAGCAGCGAGTCGTTGCCTGCTTCACCGAATACGAGGTCGTTGCCGCCCCTGCCGTCGATGATGTCGTTGCCGTCGCCTCCGGATAGGGTATCGTCGCCCGCACCGCCGATGATGTAGTCGCTGAGGTTGCTGCCTGTAAAGGTACTCGCCGGCAGTGCGGTGCGATCGACAATATTATCTACCACCGTGATGCTGAAGGATGCCGGCCCGAGCGTTGCAGACCCGTCGGAGGCTGTAAACGTGAAACTGTCGCTGCCACCTCCTGCCAGCAAATTGTATTTGACGATGTTGTTGTTGATATCGTCTTGCGTGAATTTGCCGCCGACGTTGAGAAAGGTGGTGCCCCTTTGGACAAAACCTCTGGTAGCGTCGGGGGCTTTGGTAATCGTGTAAAAGATTTCCAACGGGGTGTTGTCGGGATCTGTCACTAACAAATCCGCAGCCGTGATTGTCTGGGTAGGATTACTTTTGGCAACCACCACACCGTCGTTAATTACTAGCTTCGGCGGGCTGCTGACGCGGATGGTTGCTACCGCCTGACTTGTGCCACCGTTACCGTCTGAGATCGAGTAGCTGAAGCTGTCAGTACCCGAGAACCCCTGATTTGGAGTGTATTTGAATACGCCGCCACCAAGGGGAACCAGGCTCCCCTTGGCTGCTGGAGTAAAAGTCGTGACAGTAAGAAGGCTCTTCTCCGCGTCAGTATCGTTCAACAGAACGTTGAGACTGAGTTCTTGACCCGCAACTGTGGTGAAGTTGTCGTTAACTGCTCTTGGAGGCTGGTTAAGGATGGGCGTCGGCGTCGGACTTGCTGTCGGCGTCGGGAAAATCGGCGTCGGACTTGCTGTCGGCGTCGGGAAAATCGGCGTCGGACTTGCTGTCGGCGTCGGGAACGTCGGCGGCGGACCGTCTGTCGGCGTCGGTGTCGGACTTGCTGTCGGCGTCGGTGTCGGGCTTGCTGTCGGCGTCGGCGTCGGACTTGCTGTCGGTGTCGGACTTGCTGTCGGCGTCGGCGTCGGACTTGCTGTCGGCGTCGGCAGGGGGAGTGGAGTTGCGCTGCCGGGAACTGTGGGGGCAATTACAAATGAGCTCCGCCCTAGGGTTCTGCTGTCTACTCCGGGCAATACTGCTAAAAAGTCGCCGCTGACTCCGTTGCGAATAATTGTGCTGCCGGCTTTGTTGTCGGTGCTTTGGAAGATTACCAAATCTTCAAACTTGAGGTCGCCGCTCAGCCCGATCGCATCTTCGCCTTGGCGAAAGTCGGTGAAAATGTCGGCATCGGCGATATCGGGGCCACCTGTGGTGAGAAATGCCGCGTTAGTGCCGTTGCTGCTGCCGCTGGGGGAACTGAAGGCACCGATGACGAAGACATCTCTGCCTTCGCCTCCTGCCACTACGTCTTTGCCTCCTTCGCCCCAAAGAACGTCGTTGCCAGCACCGCCGTCCACGATGTCGTCGCCGTCGCCGCCGAATACGATGTCGTCGCCGTCGCCGGCAAAAATTGTGTCCCCGCCGGCGTTTCCGTAGAGCCAGTCGCCTCCTTCGTTGCCAAATAGCAAGTCTTCGCCGTCGCCACCGAAGAGCGAGTCGTTGCCTTGGTCGCCCCAGAGGATGTCGTCGCCTCGATCGCCCAAAAAGCTGTCATCGCCAGAGCCGCCGCGCAAGCTGTCGCTGCCTTTTCCGCCGTAAGCCGTGTCTCTGCCTTCGCCTCCGATTACCGTGTCGTTGCCGTCATTGCCATACAGCAGGTCGGGGTTATTTCCCCCGTCGAGGGAGTCGTTGCCTTTGCCTCCGTACAGGGTATCGAGTCCTAAACCGCCGTCTAGAACGTCGTTGCCTGGCCCGCCGAACAGCACGTCGTCATCGTCTGCCCCGAATATTAAATCGTCGCCGTCGGCTCCTTGCAGGTTGTCGTTGCCTTGCAGCCCGGAAATCACGTCGGGCCCGGGACTGCCAACTAAGGAGTCGTTGGTTTCGCTGCCGCGGACTACGCCGCCGATGACTGCAGGCGAGGTACCTTGGCCTCCGCCCAATGTGTCGTCTATGCCGCCAAATGTGTCGTCCCCGGAGGGAGTTGGAGTTCCCGTCGGCGTCGGAGTTGGTGTTGGAGTCGGAGTTGGTGTTGGAGTTGGCGTCGGCTCTGTCACCGGAGTTGGCTCTGTCACCGGAGTTGGCGTTGGCTCAATTATAACAACTGGTACTGCACTGGGCATTATTTTGGCTCCTTTAAACGACGATCCTGATTAACTTTAAAAACTGATTAATATCAGTTTGTTGCCATAATTCTGGCTTAAAATTGATTAATAATCCGGCTCATTTCTAACATACTAAATCAAAACTGCAACGGCTATAGATATTTTTTCAGCCGAGCATCTTTCGATCTCAAAATATTAATGATTGCAGGTTTTGATGTCGGCTTTGGGTACACTTTAATATGCCGCATTTGGCTCGAACCTAGAAGTCTGGCATCGAATCAGCCAGGTGTATTTATCCAGAAGGATAAAAAGTAAAAATCTTCGCCGTCATAATTTTTTCTTTCCTGCGGCCGAATGCCGAATACATATGTGCCTCTTGCCTTCAGAAGCCGAATGCCAAATACATAAGAGCCGAATGCCTTAAGCTGACTGCTGACAAGAAACAGAGCTGTGAATGAGGGGCAAAAGTGGCCCGGTTTGCTCTTGTCCGTTGACGGCTAGTTCGCTGTGGCAAAGGTACAGCAGGGAACAGCGACTTAACAAATCTAGCAGAATTCGCCGCAGCCGCTGTTGGTCGGCACCCGTTTCCTCTTCGGTTTGCCAGGGACGCCCCTGTTGCGATCGCAAAAATAAGGGAGCACCAAACAATGTCGCCGCACCGCCACTCAGCCACAGGGGTGAGCCGGCATCCAGCCAAAAGTGCCATTTGTGGGCGCGGCGGCTGCTGCGGTACTGGAAGATGTTGGCGAGGGTGACGGCTTGGGTTTCTCGGCCTTCTGAACGGACTGGAAATGGGTTGGCGGTGACGGTTCCTTGGCGCAACAACTGGATGAAGCGGGCGATAGTTTCTGAGTCGCCGCCGTTTGTTGGTTCTACGCGCTGCATTCGCCCGTTGATTTCCCAGTAGTGGCTGGCGGTTTCCATTAACTCACGCAGGGCTGCTAGCCGATCGAAAGGGAGGTATCTGTCATTCATCAGAAATTTCTGGATCGCTCGATCGAGCAGGGCAATTGGACTCGGCAACAGCCGCTCCTGCTGTTGCGACCGCTGTTGTTCGATCCACTCCACAATCTGCTCGTAGGCCGCGGCGGCTCGGTGTCCCAGTCTGTCCCACCGGGGAAAGGCTGTAATTGCCAGCAATTGAGGTCGATCGAGATCTGGACAAAAACAGTGATCGGCGATTAAACCTGCTCTCACTTGGTCGATCGATTTTGCATTTTGGATTTGAGATTTTTGATTGAAAGTGGGGTGAGAATCCTCTTGTTCCGCCAATTCCCGGTGTTTCTGGCTTCCCAAGACTACCAGCATTTCGGCTACTGCGTCTCGATCAACTAAACGGCCGAGTCCGGGATAAACTAAGGCTAACAAAGTGAGCAAAGCTCGAATCTCTGGGGTAGTCGAGAGAGGACGCTGATCGTTGAGGGAGGCGGCGGCGATACCATCTCGCGCCAGAATTTCCGTTAAGCTGTAACGGGCGATCGCATCCATCCCGGGAGCAATTACAGCGATTTCCTGCGGTTCCACGGCTTTTGACTTCACCGCATCCACGATGATTTCGGCGGTTTCTCGCAGCAATTGAGCCCGGGAGGTGGTTTGGAGCGATCGAACTTTACCGGGCAAACTCAAGCCTAAAGGATAAAAACCATCAGAATTAACTGCTAAACTTACCGCTAAATCTCCAATCTCTGGGCCTAAACCGGCTTGTGCGTCCAAATTTTCCACGCTTTGACAGCGGCTTTCGAGTCTGGCTAGGTATTCAGTGTCAGCCCCCAAGCCCAAACGCACTCCTCCATCTGGATTGTACGAGAACGCCCCTGCTGCACCTTGGTCGAGCATTCGATCGAACAAATGGCCGCTGATCGCGGGATAATCGTCAACATCGTCTGCGATCACAGCTTGGTATCTAGAGGCCAAATGCTGCTGGTAAGTGCCATCCTGCAACAAATAGCGCCAGTAGAGTTCGCAAACAATCCCGTAAGTCAGCAGCCCCCGTGTCAAGCACCATTGCCGCCACCTTTCCAGCAACTCTCCCATGCTAGTCCACAGGTTGTTCGAGCCGCCGTCACCAGCAAATCCCTGTTCCAAAAGGCTGGGAATCTCTTCTCTGGGCGTACCGCTGACAGCAGCAAGTTGTAATAAGTCTAGTGTTCGACGCACCATTCGGTTTGGACTTACCCCTGTTTGTTGCAAAATACCTTCGTCTAGTTCGCGACGCCAGAGTCTGGCGGCAAGTTCCAGTTCTGTTTCAGGTTGCAGCCGCAGGGGAAATTGAGCCCTCAAATCCAGCGACTGAACGAGCAGTGGCCAAAATAGCAATACTTCCTGCTCAAAAAAACCGAAGGGTGTTGTCGAGTGAAAGGTATATTTTCCTTGGGTAGCGACGGCGATGCGATCAGCCAATTCTAGCCGGTTGTCTCCGTTAGCTGCTAAGACTAAAATTGCTGGGGCAGTTTGTCCAGCCCGGCGCCGCCCGGAACGCCAGCCGTCTGAAACTTTTGGTGGGACAGGCTTGACAGTTTGGCTCCAAATGCAGAACTGCTCGACTAAACGAGCGGTTTTGCCACTCCGGGTGCCTCCGACAATCCAAATTGAATCCGAGACCTCGGTTCCCAATTTATCTAAATTTGTTACCATACCGTGAATACTTTAATCACTAATGTCTACAGCCAACTAACCAGCTTTAGCTATGAATACTTCTCCGTGGCACAGGATTGTAAAATATCTCTACAGCGCTCACCAATGGTATCGAGAAACGCCTGACAGGGCCCTAGAACAGGCTTATGATGCTGCCTTAGCAATTAAGGCGATCGAAGACGAGCATTTTGGCGGCCAAAAAATCTCCGCTCGATCGGGAGATTACGGACACAGCACCCTGTCTTACTTTAAATCCGAACTGCAAAAATACCTCAAGGTCATCCAAACCCGAATGGTTGAGTTTAATGCTAGCCGTTCTTTTTTGGAACTGCCGGATCGAGTGGGGGCAAAACCGAAGGTGGGGCAAAGCCCCGATCCTCACCCGCACGGATTACATCTCGACAATAAAGATCGAGCATCCCTTGTATTCGAGAAGCTAGAGTTTATTGATGGAGTCATCGACAAGTATATTAATAATAGTAGCTCGACAGCAATTGTCCCGGTTGTCAGTTCAGTAAATCAGCAGGGAAAATCTACAAATAGCACCTCTCAACCTGGCGCAAATAAAGGTTCAGCTAATTCTGTTCAAATTCCCGAGGGCGAGGTTGACATTTACTCTGAAGAGGTCAATTTATTGCCTCGCTCGCTTTTGGGAACTTTGAATCGAATTACTAAAGAGTTAGACCCGGAATCCGAAAAAGAAGTAGTTAAGAATTTCCGCAACTCCAAAGTAAAAACAGTCATTTCTCTGAGATTTATTTTGCTTTTGATTTTAGTTCCGCTGTTGACGAATCAAATTTCCAAAAATTTTATAGTCGGGCCGGTAGTTGACCATTTTCGACTCAAGCAAAATGCTCCAGTATTCCTAAATATTAACCTGGAAGAAGAAGCCTTCCAAGAACTAGAGAGATTTGAGCAGCACCTCAAATTTGATAGGTTAATAGGCCGGGCTCCGTCGCTTTCTTTAGAGGAAACGGAAAATAAGATTGCCGAGAAAGCAGTTGAGCTAGCGGAGGAATACCGCTCTGAAAGTGGTGGAGCTATTAAAAATATTTTTGCGGATTTGATTTCCTGCATAGCCTTTGTCGCCATTCTCATCACTAACAAGAAAGAGATTGAGATTTTAAAGTCTTTCATGGATGATGTGATTTACGGTCTCAGCGACAGTGCTAAAGCTTTCGTAATTATTTTGTTTACGGATGTGTTTGTCGGATTCCACTCGCCTCACGGTTGGGAAATAATTCTCGAAGGTATATCGAGGCATTTGGGACTGCCAGA
The DNA here is from genome assembly GCF_036701485.1 of Microcoleus sp. Pol11C3. NCBI lineage: Bacteria > Bacillati > Cyanobacteriota > Cyanophyceae > Oscillatoriales > Microcoleaceae > Microcoleus > Microcoleus sp. Pol11C3. Next base: position 54,166 of record NZ_JAUBQW010000027.1, read on the forward strand.
AAATAGGCAGTTCATATTTTTGTTCATTGCGACGTTTCCAGTTATCTTGGATACGGTATTTAAGTATTGGATATTCCGGTATTTAAACCGGAGTTCGCCTTCGGCAGTTGCTACATACAAGAATATGAACGAATAATCAGAGGCGAAGGAAGAAGGAAGTTCGGCAACGGATTATGTAACGGATGTAACGGATATAACGGAGGGAAGGAAGAAGGAAGAAGGAAGAAGAAAGAAGGAAGAAGGAAGAAGGAAGAAGAAAAAAAATGTAATAATAGCAAGTGTTTCAGGCATTCAGAACGTCATCAGTAGGGCGTCTATCGCACACTGAGTGGCTTACCCATAGCGCACAAAACCATTTATTGTTTGCCTCATGAGTGGTTTAATTAGGGCTTGCTGAATATATCGATCGCACTTGAGGTAGCCTGGGTTTTGAGCGCGCGATCGAGAATAAAGTGCAAGAT
>NZ_JAUBQW010000252.1:0-3230 GCF_036701485.1 Microcoleus sp. Pol11C3
TTATCTTTAGTTGAGTTTGAATATATCGGTCGCTCCTATTCATAGTTTGCGATCGATTATTCAGCAAGCCCTATGTAGCAGATGAAAAGTATGCTCACGCTGTTTTAGAGGCGAGACTTTATACTAACAAACTTGCTCAAGCTGAAGGGATTGTTTTTTATGATGTTCCCGGTTTAGATTCAGGTTTAGCAAAGCACGTTGATGAAGCACAAGCCATGCTCTCTGACTGTGATGCGGTGATATTGGTACAGCGGTTTACTAGCCTCCGAGAAAAGGAACTAGAAATCATCAAGTTTACCGAACTTGGCGATAAAAATGTCACGGTTGCTGATAAGCTTTTTGTCTTTTTAAGTCGGATTGATTCATTAGGGAGTGCAGAGGCGCTTAAAACACATATTGAAGAAGCATCTCAAGACTGGTTAAAACGTGCAAAGCTTCCACCTGAACGCATTGTATATGGTTCAGCCGGAGCCTATCTAATGTTGAATAGTTTAGCAGGAGAACAGACTAAGTTAGAGATTGGGGACGCAACCCATATTCAAGCTCGGTTAAAAACATTAACTGGAATTACCGATGAAGAAACTCTCAATAAAAATGGCACGGGGATTCCAGAAATTAAGGAAAAAATATTTAACTATATCAACACTGAGCGTGTCTCTATTTTAAAGAAAAGATGCGAAGCGTCTATTAATAAAATTTTCAGCAATTCTGAAGAAATTTATCTTACAGTCAGCAAAAAGTATCCAGAAAATCCTGAAGAAGCCAAGCTATTTGAAGAAAATAATCGGCGGGTTTTATTTACAGAATGGTGGAATCGAAAATGGGAAACCATCAAAGCTGATTTACAAAAATACTATGAATATTCTGTTGTCAACAAATCCTTAGACAGTTCTAATGCTAAGTCATTCACTCAAATAGAAAAATTTAGAGAACGATATTTACAAATCGTTGACAACGAAATTCAGAAACTCAGGGAGGAAACATTTAAAAAGAAAGATACCATCTTTCTTGCTAACTCAAATCCAGAGTTTGACCGCATGAAAGCCAATTTTGCTTGGCGTGATGATTTGTACGGTGATATTAGTAAGCTTCTCTCTGCAATTGCTCATCAACTTGCTTTAGAACTTAAGGATGAAGCATTAAAGTTAGTTGAATATATGAGAATTTTATTATGGGAAAGTAATCAAGTAAAACCCAGGCTCATTGAAAATTCAGAGGAATATTTTTTAGCAAAACTAGAGAATAGCTTAAGCGTATTATTTTTACGCTTTGCACGTCCAGTTGCTGAAGCGCTGATTCGCGGCCCCGTTAATAGTGATACTCGAAATAAAATCATCAAAACTTTAGGGGTAGATATTGAAATTATTGATAACTACTATAGTGGGGAAGAAGCTGCATTTAGGGTTCTCAAGAAATATGTAAAATATGGTTCAGATTTACTATTTAATTCGGAGATTCGGCAACAAGTATTAGGAGTTACAGGAGTAGCAACACAAATTGCTGGGTATGTTTATCAAGATAGAAAATCGCCCCCAGAATCTGTAGTTTTCGAGGTAGAAAATGATATTAATGCGTTTGAAGAATACTTACGCTATGCAATTTTCAGTGCGGCTGGTTTCGAGTCATACTGTATTCAAGAACTGAAGGGTTTAGTTGATAGTTTCCGAGACAAAGAAGGTACTTGGACTGGCGTTGCTCTCAATGAGTGGTTGCAGGGAAATCCACTTCTGTTTGCTGAAATACCTAATAATTTGAAGTCACAAGAATCGAATTTAGAAGTTAGCGAACGATTGAGGCAATTATCTATTGCCTTAAAAAGAAGTCGCTCGCCGGAGGTACTGTGAGTGAGTGAAACTACAGGAAAGTCGCCGGAAGAATGCCAGCCCCGATCGCACCCTTAACATCCTCTCAGCAACGGCGGATGCACCAAAAGAACCCCAAAACCCAGGAAGTAGAGGGGGAGTACGTTTGATGTGTTTGTGCGCGTAAATCGTGCGATCGCCACCTCAAACATAATCCCTAACATCGCCTCAATCTTCCTGCGGCAAATTTTCCAGCCAAACCTCCAACTCTGCGATCGACTGAAAATCTAACAATTCCTCTGCTAGAGTTTCAATTTGCTCGATCGACAAATCAGCAATTTGGGTGGTGATAGATTCCGGTAATGTTCCAACTCGCCGATTTAACAGACGGCGATTTAACAGACGTAAAATCAACGCTCTTCCTTCTTGTTCGCGGCCTTGCACAATGCCTTGTTCAATGCCTTGTTCGATGCCTTGTTCGATGCCTTCTTCCTTAGCTTCCCGATAAAACCGAGTTTCCTCAAGCGTAATCCCTAACATCGCCTCTGCCTCCCTTCGGTTTAAATTTGTAAACTTGTAAACCAGTATCGTCGTCAGCATCTCTATTATGGCGCGACTCGCTGCCTCAGATTCCTCCCGCTGCGATCGCGCCAGCAACAATCGCGCCGCTTCGGGCGTACTCGCTTCGTCGATCGTCGTCAACGCCATCAGCGCCACCCCCAGCGGCAACTGTTCAATCTCCCCCAACTCATCCAAATATACGCGATGCACCTGATTGCAGTTCAAGAGCGATCGATACGGATGCGTTTCTGATTGTTCAGTCGATCGACTAGGATAAATTACCACCGCTTGCCAATCTGTAAACCGCTGACGGTTGCGATAAAAATACAAAAACGACTCACCAAACAATCGCTCATACAACAATTCATCCCGCTGAAACTGCACCTCACAGAAATATACAACTCCAGGCTCAGCATCCGGCGGCAAAAACACCCCATCAATTTCAAACTTCGGTTCCTTCACAGCAACCGAGTCAAATCGATATTGTTCCGCATTCGATGGTGACTCTTCCAATAGCTCAAACAGCAGCGTCGGAGCTTCTTGAAATAACTTGTAAAATATTGAATCTCGACGCATTAACCCAACATCTCCTCTACCCTATGCAACTGCTCCAACCGTCAGTCGATTTTAGATTTTAGATTTTAGATTTTAGATTTTAGAATTGACTCGCCTTGATCAATCTGGGAGGTTGAGCTTTAGTCTAAAATTTGGGGAGTATCCACAACGATTGTACGTGGCACGATACCCGTTTTTTTGCTGGTTGCAAAAACAGCAAGTGGGTAATCTGCTCTAGGACTTACGCATTGACAAAATCACAAAATAGTGCATCGATAAATATGACTGGTCTATTTTCCAGGTATTTGACAA
>NZ_JAUBQW010000028.1:0-54529 GCF_036701485.1 Microcoleus sp. Pol11C3
AATTCATGCCCTCACGTCAATTTTTAGGAATTCCTAACTGAGTGATGCGAGCATTACAGAGATTTTTGGGTGTTTTTACTCACTATTATCCCCTGAATTTGCGTATGTGCCAGTTGGGGTGCGGAATGTGGGTTAGAAGTTATGAGGAGGTTTCTCGCAGCTTGGAACAAGCCGAACAGCGGGCGGCTTTACTGGCAGAAAGACTGCGAGCCATGGGAATTGACCCGGAACAATTGTAAACTAGATGGGGGAAAAGAGCGATCGCACTTTTAAATTTTAGCAAAACTGCGATCGGCATAATGACTAATGACTAATGACTAATGACTAATGACTAATGACTAATGACTAATGACTAATGACTAATGACTAATGACTAATAACTAATAACTAATGACTAATGACTAATAACTATTTCCCCTCTTCTAACCTCAAAAAATGCACCTGTCCCGAAGCCTCTGCCGCCACAATTGTCACCCCATCAGGTGCAATAGCGCAAGCTTTCAAAGCACTATCTCCCCGGAAACTAGCAATTACTTCTCGACTTAACAAATCCCAAACTTTGAGAGTATTATCGTCCGAAACAGAAATTGCCTTTGTCCCCATAGTCGCCACAGATGTTACCGCATCAGCATGACCTGCCAAAGTAAAAACTTCTTTTCTACTTGACAAATCCCAAACTTTCAAATTGTGTTCCCGCCCCCCAGAAATCGCCCATTTGCCATCCGCCGTAACTGCCACAGCATTCACAAAACTCTCATGACCGTTGAGAGTGAAAAGTAGATTTTTGACGGCTAAATTCCATAAATTTGCCAAAATATTCTTTTCTTTCCCCAAACTCCAAACTTTCAGAGTTTTGTCGCCGGAAGCCGAAATAACCCGCTTGCTGTCGGGAGTAACTGCCACAGCTTTTATCCCGTCCTCATGACCGGAAAAAGTAAAAAGTTCCTCTCCTGTTTCTAGATTCCAAACTTTAATAGTTTTGTCTCCCGAACCGGAAATCGCCATCGTTCCGTCTGCCGTCACTGCCACAGAATTTACCCAGTCTGTATGACCAGTCAAAGTAAATATTTCCTTTCCCGTTTCTAGATTCCAAACTTTCACAGTTTTGTCGCCGGAACCAGAAACTACTAGCTTGCTATCCGGTGTTACTGCGATCGCTTTTACCCAATCTTGATGTCCCGAAATAGTAAAAATTTCCTGTCCGTTTTTGAGATTCCAGACTTTAATGCTGTTGTCTCCTGAACCGGAAATTGCTTTCGTACCGTCTGCCGTCACTGCTACAGCATTTACCCAGTCATCGTGACCTGCAAATGATAAACTTTCTTTGCCTGTTTCTAAGTGCCAAACTTTGAGAGTTTTGTCAGAGGAACCAGAAACTATCCGCTGGCCGTCGGGGGTAACAGCCACAGCATTCACTGGCGCGATGTGATTGGTAAAAGTGAAAAGTTCTTCTTTTGTTTCCAGATTCCAAACTTTCAGCGTTTTGTCGCCGGAAGCCGAAATTACCCGTTTGCCGTCGGGACTGACTGCCACCCCTTGAACGAAACTGCCGTGTTTTCCTAAAGTAAAAAGTTGCTTTTTTTCTGACAAACTCCAGACTTGAACTGTTCCGTCGTAACTGCCGGAAATTATTTGTTCGCCGTCGGGAGTAACTGCTACACTTTTTACCCAGTCTGCATGACCCGTAAGAGTAAAAAGTTCTTTTCCGGTTTCTAGGTTCCAGACTTTAAGGCTGTTGTCTCCCGACCCGGAAATTAACCGTTTGCTATCAGGACTTACGGCTACGGACTGCACAAAACTGCTGTGACCTTTGAAGTTAAAAATTACTTCCCTGCTTGTGAAATCCCAAACTTTAATACTGCCATCCCAAGAACCAGAAATTACTAGCTTGCCGTCGGGAGTTACTGCTACTGCTTCTACGGCAAAAGTATCGCCGGCAAAAGTAAATATTTCTTGTCCAGTTTCTAAATCCCAAATTTTAATCGTATTGTCCCAAGAACCGGAAATTACTTTAGTGCCGTCGGGGGTGACAGCTACAGCATTGACGTAGGTAAGATGACCTTTGAGGGTGGCAAGTTCTTCTCCTGTTTCTAAGTGCCAAATTTTGAGAGTGTGGTCGGAGGACGCAGAAATTGCGCGCTTGCCGTCGGGGGTGATTGCTACAGCTTGTACCCAGTCTGTATGTCCGGTGAGGGTACGCAATAATCTCCCGCCGGGAGGAGTAAAGCTGGGCGTTAGCGGTCGCAGCCAGGGGGTTGTTTGGTGTTGTGCCTGTGCTAGCAGTGCTTGAATTTCTGGACTTTCAAAGCACATTAAGCGGGCTATTAGTTGGGTGGCTAGTTGGCTTTTGTCTTGGGCTAGAATGTGGGCAGACAGCCGAATTGTTTCTTGGATTAATTTGAGTAGGTCGGCTTTTTGGTATGAGATAATAATATCGGGACTTGTTGCTAAATCGTAATCTTCTATTAGCGCCTGTACTCCCGATGCTGACAGCTTGGCTTTAATAAAATTGTAATCTGTTAGTAAGCTGTATAATTTTTCGTAGTCTGAAGTCGCTGCTAGCTGACTTGGCAGGATTCCCAGGTAGTGCGTCTGTTCTGCGGGCTGCATTTTATCCAGCCCTTGTGTAAACTCGCTCATAAATTTACGGATGTGTTTTTTAAATGTATACGATCGCTAGCTGCACCCTACCGAAAAGCCGATCGAGAATCTTTTCTCTTGACTTAGCATGACATATTTGAATGCTATGTGCTACGGGCTTGCTGTCCTCGGTTTGGTGATGGTTCGATGAATTGCTGGTTTTTTAGTCTGAGTCTGCTTTGAGAATTTTCAAGCAGTGCGATTACAATAAATCGCCACCAATATAATTCAACTCAGTAACGCCCAATTTACCGCTCAATCGACAAAAGCTCACATATATCGTTGTTTTTCTTAACCTAGCTGGTATTTGGGCGATGATGGTCGATCGATCAACACTGTCACAACTAAAAAGTTTCAGGTATCGTAATCCTATTTAATGTGCGAAAAAGACTTTTTATAACGAAATATGATGGCGGATGCTCTAATATTCTGTCAAGTCGGCCGCATCAGCGAGGCAGATGTCCCCCTGGTTGGGTTTCGTACCTCAACGGCATCTGCAATCTGTTTCGCCCAAAGCTCTCAGAAAGCTTTGCAGGTGCGCCCCCTTCCTCTAAAATATAGAAAATGACTTGCACTCTTAAACCGGGTTTCTAGACAAAATCATTGGTTTGACCGCTAGGTACGTAGGAAGAAACCGGGTTTCTGACTCCATAGCCCGCAAGTCACGATCGCAAATAAAGCAGTATTGACTTTAGAGACAAATTTCATGGATGTTATCGAGTTTTTCGAGTTAAGTGCAGGTAAATGGTTTTCTCAGCGTACCGTACACAATCTCAATTCTGGGGAATTGCAGGCAGGTAAATCCGACCTCAAAATAGAAATACTGACAGCTAGCGATGCAGCCGTCGTCAAACTTTGCCAACAAAACTCGATTAACCCGGCTTCAACTGGGCTACAGGGCGTTCGGATTAGTTGGGACGGTATTCCCGATCGCGACAAAGCTAAACAAATCGGTTCTACCATACTCGCGATCGTACCAAATCCCGACAATCCCAGCGAAGGCAAAGTGTTGCAAGACAAGGGTAACAGCCGCTACGTGATGGGCGACGACGTACTGACATTGATTACAGAATCAGACACCCTCCATGCCGAAGAAAGGCTGTGGTATCTCATGCCCAACCTGCGGCTGCGGACTAGCGTTGTTAAGCAAGCTAACGGTACCGAACAAGCATCTTTTTGTTCGGAAATTCGGATGGGAGTAAGTCCGAAAACTTAACTCTCACAAACAACGATGTAATTCCCAAACATTACACCACTTCCCAAAAATAATGCAACTGTAGGCAGATCCAAATCACGATCTTCATCAGTCATTCCTAATTCTTTAATCGAAAATCGAAAAGGGTATTACACTCTATTTCTGCTTTCTCCCTTCTTTCTTTTGCCTTCTCGGGCAATCGCTTTTAACTTGGTATGAAAATCAGTGTGTTTGACAACTGGGAATGATTTGGCTACAGGTTTGTCAGCTAATTTGTGCTCAGCTTCGGCTCGATCGGCGAGGGCGGTAACAGCCACATCTTCATATACTACAAATTCTGTATTTTCTTTTGTACGATCGTCGGCTGTAGGTAATTTTCCTGTTTCCTCTGCCTCTGTGTTTGGGACTTCTGCATGAAGCGCCACATCAAGTTGCGCCTCTGACGGCCCATGCACATCTAACTCTGCGGCAGTTACTTCCGATTCCTGATTCGATAAAAGTATATCTTCCGGTGACAGTTTAGCAGCACTTTCCCCGGTTAAATTTTGAGGAAAATTATTGCATACCAAGCGTTCAAACTCGCGATTGAAATGATAGAGAGGTTGACCTATCCGATGCCACATACTCAATAGCTGTCCCACAGAAACAGCCTTGTAGCGGCCTTGATAAAGCGCTTCAACCACTGCTAAACGCAGCCAATAGCCGGGATACTTGGTCAGCCATTCACCCGCCAATTTCTCGGCTTTTTTGCCACCTAGGTCAAAACCGTAGTGAACCAGCAGAGCCGCTGCTTGTGCAGATATTGCCGTCACTTCTGTCATGGGAACTTGGGAATTGGGATGTTGAAGGAAGAAGGAAGAGGGAAGAAGGAAGTTCGGCAACGGATTGTTTAACGGATGTAACGGATGGATATTCGGTAACGAGCAGTTTACGGGATTTAATGGATGTAACCGATAGAAGGAAGAATTACCAATTACCAACTACCCATTACCCATGATCCATTATCCATTACCAATCAGTAATTACCTATTACCAATTACCCATTGAATTAATCGGATAAACGCACGCCTCCTTCTACAGTTCGCGCGTCCCCGGAAAAAGGTTGGGGAGTCCCATTCCAATTGAAGTCGCTAATTCTAAAAGTCAGGCTGCCGACTTGACGCTCAGGATTAAAACGCAAAATGATTGCGTAGCTGCGGCGACTGTATTCTAAAGTGTAATTCGTACTGATTGTTTCCCCGCTTTCTAAATTAATAGCACTTTGAAATCCCACTCGAAAGCCTCCGTAAACTTGCTGGACAAGTCCAAAAGAGAGGACTCTCAAATCTACTAAGCGATCGAATAAAAACGGCGAGATACCGTCGCGCCCCACCTGGGTATAAGTCACGTTAAACCCAGTGTAATCGAGGAAAGGGCGGGAGAAATGACCGAACTGCCCTTGAATGCCGACGCTGGGGGCGATCGAATTTTGTCGATCGCCACTGCTGTAATAAGTGCCAACTCCTCGGAGTCCCAAGGCCAGTTGCAAGAAAGGAACCACCGGCGTCCGCGTATACCTCAAACCCTGGGTGGGAGTGCGGGGTAGCGGTTCGCCCTCCCAGAGGTTGAAGCCGCGGCTTAAGGCAAAGCTGAGTTGGGAACGGCCTAGATCGATCCGGTTGTTTTCCCGCACTGGTTCGAGCAAGTCTGCTCGATCGGTGTCAGCATTGATAAATTGAAACCCGGCTTGGTAGCTGAGATTGATGCCAGTGCTTCCGAGTGGGATGACTGGGGAAGTGAGGACTGCCCCGAGACTGCTCTGCACGGTTTGATAGCCCAGAGAACCGTTAAACAGTCGATCGCGATAACTGTATTCTGCAGCCAGAGAGTGAGTGCCGATCAACTGTCGGAGGCGCAAATTGCCCCGAAAGCTGTTTTCCGGCAAATTCGGGAAATTTTCAAAACTCAGAAATATTGCCGATCCGTCCAGCCTGGTGCGCGGGCCGAGACTAGCGCCCAACCTCGCTTTCAGCCCGTAGCTATCGGGAGAAAACGGATTACCGCCGTGCTTTTCCACAACCCGCTGCAGGTAAATTTGGGGTGTCAGGGTCAGCCGCACCGGCCCATTTTGCAACACCTCCAAACCGCACTCGGCATACAAGCCGCCTCTGTCGCCTGCATCGTAGCCAAATGTCAAACACGGGCCGTTCTGCTGCCTGCTGTCAAACACTTGCCTGCGGGGATACACGGGTATTTTCACCCGGTTATCGAACACCAAGCGGGGTTTAGTTGTGACCAATTCCTCTGCCGTGGGCGAAATCCTTCTAATCGTCGCCGTCCGGGCCCTGTATTCAAATTCCGGCGGGGAAAACGGGTCGTTAGTAATCCGAATGTTGGTTGCTACCCTTGCGCCGTCTGGCAGCAGTTCGATGCGTTCTGCTTCAAAGCGGACGCGGTTGACGGCACCAGTAACTTGGGGGGCTGCTAGCTGTCCGCCGCCGCCGATAGTCACTGTAGCAGCGCCGGGGGATTTGACTCCGCGCAGGGGCTGCTGGCTGGTAATTCGATCGCTCAGCGGCTGTTCGAGAATTGTCCCTGCACTGATATCCGTCGGCAGTGTGGGGGTCAATTCGCTACCTGCTGCGGGCAGGAAAATTTCGCCCCTTGCTTGTTCGACGGCCCCGCTGTTGAGGCCGAGATTGAACTCCATCCGCTGGCCGCGTACTACTTGTTGGCCGCGGGTATAGGCGACATTGCCGGATGCTACCACTTGGCGGGTGACTAAGTTGACGATCGCTTGATCGGCATCAATCACAGTTTGCCGGAACCGGACAACGACATTACCCACCGCCGTGACAATTTGCTGCTTGTCGTCGAATTCTTGGCTGTCAGCCTTAACTTCAATAGTATCGGCCGGAGTCACCGGAAAAGGCACCGTCCGCTGAGAAGGTGCGGTGCGGACTCCCGGCGCGGCTGGTTTAGGCTTTGGTTTGGGCGCAGGGGGCGTTCTGGGTGCGGGGCCAGTTCCCGGAGTTGGAATCTCGAACTGCTGTTGCCCGCTAGGTGCTGATTCCGGCGGTTCGGGAACGGGAATTTCAGCAGGTTGGGGAGAGTTATCTTCTAACTGCCGGCCTTTGGCCTGATACCAACTTTCCTGCTTTCCGACAACATTCCTCTCCTGTTGTTTCTGCCCCTGTGCGGTTCGTTCCCGATTGCGAAGGGCAATGGCATTTTCTACCGAACCCAATTGGTAAGACGTAAACGAGGAATCTTTCGGAGTTTCCGCAGTTTTGGGTTCTCCCACAGGAACCCGACGCTGAAATCCCACCACTGCGTCGCCACTTTCCACGGCGGCTAGGGGGTCTGCGATTTCTGGAGGCTGGTCTGTGGCTGGCGTAGTGCCGAGGAGTGTGGCGGCAGGTTCTGCTGGGGCTGGTGCGGGTTCTGGCTGAACGATATCTGGGCTTGGTTCCGGTATTTCTGCGGGGTTGCTGCGGGTGTCTCCATCGCCGGCCGCCACAGTGAGGGCGACTTTTTTTGGCTTTGCGATGTAGATGATGGCAGAGGGTTCGGGCGGCGGTACCGGATAGGGCATAGTTACAACAGGTAAGTCATCCGATTTTAGATTTTAGATTTTAGATTTTAGATTTTATAGGGTGCAAATTATTGATAATTTTTGCCTCTAAAAGGCAACTGTTTAGACATTAATCTGACATCTAAAATTTGCAGTGGCTTTGGCGGGTCGAAATATGGCTGATTTGAGAACTTGCTTTCGCCACAAGATAACCTCGCTGCTGGTGCGAGGTCAAGTTTTGTTCGACTAATTTTTGCGAGTTTGCCGGCTGGCTGGGGGGCAGCGGTGGCGTAACCCCCAGCCAGCAGGCGGGATAACTTGTTTATTCCATGTCTCTGCGGTTGGGGTTCCGGGCTGGGTCATTGGACAAAAATCCAAATATGAACAGGGAAACAAAAAATAAAACAACTACATTAACTACGATTTTGAGGGTTAGCACTGTGGGAGTCTCCAAAGATGGCATAATACTGAGCTGATTTGCTGCTGTTGCGGCAACTTTTTTATCATAAGCTAAAGATTAGTCAATTTTCTCTTTGCTTTTGAGGATTTTGGGCAAGTTGATTTTTGCCCAATTCCAGAGTTGCTCGGCGATGTTTTCTAGCCGCAGCATAACTCGATCGAGCCATTCGAGCACTTGTTCTAGGGGGTGCTTAATGTATCCCATTGATTCTGATTTTGTTTCTAAGTAGTCGCCCTCGGGTGGGACGCCTGCGCTCTGATTTTTTGGTTCTGCTGCGGCGGGGGTTGCGGCGCTGTATCGGCTGGTTTGCGCGGTGATTGCGGCTGGGGATTGGCCGTTTTGTGCGGTGTTCGGGTTGGTGTTTTTTGGCACTTGGGTTTCCGGCGCGCGCCCTGGGGTTGATTCTGCTGCGAGTGTAGAGCTATTTTTTTGAGTAACTGCTAAATCAGATAAATGAGATGCTGTTTGGGGTTGGCTTTTTGAGCTTTTTGCCAGCAAGCTCTGTTTTAGCTGCCCCAGCAGGCTGTGAAGTGCTTCTGGGTAAGGGGATATTGAGACTGCGGTCGATCGACCTTCTGCCAATTCTCCTAATTCTGCTATTTTGTCTTTGACTTTGGCGCTGCTTTGTGATTCTGCATGGGGTTCGGAACTTCCGTCGGTTAAATGCTGCGGTGCTGCTTCTCCGAATAAGTCTTGCCAGTTCAGCCAAGGTCGATCAACCTCTGGGCTTTTTTGCGTGTTTTCTTGTTCTTGTCTTTGTTTCAAATAATACTGAATTGCGACAGCTTTCTCAGTATTATCACTCGCTGCCGTTTCTTTGCCCAGGAGGTGGTCTACTGACGACCAAATAACTTTTTCGATGTTTCGAGCGTATTTTTCGAGGATATCGCGGGCGGACAAATCTAAATTGGTTTCGGTGCCGGATGTGTCAATTTTGACTCCGAGGTTTTCTTCTGTGGGTGCGGCGATTGTTTTTGCCGAGGGCGGTAGGGTAAATTCTTCGAGGTTGACGGCGGCGCGATCGAGTAAGGTAACAAAGGAGAGAGGACTAGGGGGTCGATCGAACTTGCTGTTAAAATTAGTTTCTAGTTTTGGGGTATTGTGGTTGAGCGAATTCGATGCCACAATTGACTGCTGTGCGGTTTTTGCTTCGAGCTGCGCGCGGGCTTTTTCGACTAGGATTGAATTGCGGTCGATCGATTTTTTAACTGCGAGGATTGATTCTCCAAACTGATTTCTTTTCAGAGCAACCGGGCTCGTCTGAAGCCATGCCATCAATTCCCAAAAACGACGCACCGGCGGCAACTGCGCTTTTTGGGCTGCCGACTCCAAACCGAGATTAAATTTTAATTCTTTTTGGGTAATTTCTCGCCGTTCGGGCCCGCAGTTTGCTACTTCCCAAGTTATGCGACCTTCAAGCAGTTCCTGCTGTTGGGGTGTCAAAATATCTAATATCTGATTTTCTCTTCCTACCAATACTAAAGTGCGGGCTGGGATAAAACTGGCAATTCCCTCAAGTTTCGGTTGCGGTTTTAATTGAGTTTTAGCAAGCGGGTGTTCTAAGACGGAAGTTGTTTGATGCTTTGTGATTTTTCCGCTTAAATGGATTTCCGGAGGTAAATTGTTAGCAGTATTTCCCTGATTAATTAACAGCGGGAAGCTGGCTAAAGTTTTCGCAGTTTGCGACGAGGTTAGTAAATTTTCGGCGAGGTGCAAAATTTCGGCGATCGAACTTTCCTCGGAAGTTTCGCCCTGATACCAATTTTGTTGCCCATCGGGATTTTCGTCGCCGACAAATTCTTGCAGTTCCGGTAAATCTACTTTTTGACTTGATTCCCGCAACTGTCGGCCCAGCATTCTGGAACTTTGCACCAGCAAGTAAGCTGGATAAAGCAAAATTTGGGTGGCGGTGAGAGTTGCTTCTTTGATTTGACGCCAAGTTCGATCGCAATTGTCAGCGACTTGGCGGGACTGTTTCGATATAAAATTTAATAGTCGGCTTTGGTAGGGGCCGTAGTAACCGTTGGACATAAGTTTTATTCTTGAATTCAGATTTTTGATTCGCGCCGGAATTGCTGAATATTGCTGTAAAATCAAAGCGAGATCTTAATCGCAGCTTCAAACCCTCTGAAACCTTTATTTCTTCGCGTCCTTTGCGTCTTCGCGGTTCAATCCGATTTTTGATTAATACACAATTCCTATTTTAGCGAAATATGAGCGCTTCTGTGTCACCTGCTAGCAATAATATTTCTGAAGTTGTAGAAAAGTTGCGCCGCCTCAGTCAAGTGGAGGTTCAGTCTGGTTGGAGGTACTGCGATTCTGACTCGGCGCTATCTTCAGTAAATATTTGTAACAGCCCTGTTGCCGAACTTAACAGCAAAGGACATATTGCTTGGCCGTCTGGGAAGCAAGTTTTGTATTTGGGCCAGCAATTTGTAATTCCTGACAATTTGCACGGCTATCCTGTGGTTGGTTTGCGGTTGCTGCTGGGGTTGACTTGGTGGGCAGAAGATGCTCAAATTTTTGTGAACGGCGAGTTAGTCGGACAGGGAGATTTATTTGATTTTGCCGATCGAGTTTTGTTGAGTTCGTCGGCCAATCCCGGAGATGAATTTTTAGTAATTTTACGGTTGGTAAGTCCGGGTCACGATAGCGGTGCTTTAGTACGATCGATTTGTTTGTACGAAGCTGCTAACTCTTCTTGTTTCGATCCGGGTTTTGTGGCTGCCGAATTAGAGATTTTGCAAAATTCGCTAACTCAAAATTTACAAAATTTAAATTCCCAATACCTCTCCACCGAAATAATAGCAAGTCGCTCCAGGTTTGTCAAGGGGGAAACGCTGAAATCTGCGATTGATTTGGCGATGGATTTGATTGATTGGTCGGCTGTGGGCGATCGCGAAAAGTTCGATCGCTCGTTGTCTGTTTTGCGGCACAATTTACTGGGATATCTGCGGGCTTTTTCTGAAGATTTAGATGAGGGAACCGCAGAGGCCACAGAGGCCGCAGAGGGAGGAAGAAAAGATGAGGTTTTTGAGGTTGGAGAAAATAGCAATGCTACATCTATATATATAGGAGAAATTGGTGAACAGACATCTATATATACAGGTACAATCTATTTGGTCGGTCACGCTCATTTAGATTTAGCTTGGCTGTGGCCTGTCCCGGAAACTTGGGAAGCGGCAAAGCGAACTTTTGAGTCGGTATTAAAATTGCAATCGGAGTTTCCCGATTTAATTTTCTGCCATTCAACTCCCGCGCTTTATGCTTGGATGGAAGAACATCGGCCGGACTTATTTGCTGTGATTAAAAAACAGGTGGCGGCGGGTTGTTGGGAAGTTGTCGGCGGGATGTGGGTAGAACCGGATTTAAACTTGATTTCCGCTGAATCAATGGTACGGCAAGTTTTTTACGGACAGCGTTACGCAAAAGAAAAATTTGGGGAATTGATGCGGGTAGCTTGGCTACCGGATACTTTCGGTTTTGGGTGGCAATTACCTCAGATTTTGCGGCAAGGTGGAGTTGATTATTTTGTGACGCAAAAGTTGCGCTGGAATGATACAACGGAATTTCCCCACGGTGCGTTTTGGTGGGAAGGGTTGGACGGGACTAAAATATTTAGCATGATGTCTCCTGCAATTGGCGAAAGTATAGAAGCTGTGAAAATGGCAAGTTATGCTTTTGACTGGCAAGTTAAGACTGGTTTGCAAGATACTTTTTGGTTGCCAGGGGTTGGCGACCACGGCGGTGGCCCGACTCGTGATATGTTGGAGGTGGCGAAACGCTGGAAAATGTCGCCTTTTTTCCCGAAGTTGGAGTTTGCGAAAGCGGTTGATTATTTGTCTTTGATTGAGAGTCAGTTTTTGCCGGAAGTTGCGGAAAGTTCACAGGAAAGCGATGTGGCAAAATCGGACAATCAGGAGATTTTGCGGGCGCGAGAATTGTTAAATTTGTCGGCAATTTCCGCAACTAAGCCCGAAAGCGATGTTTCAGAATCGGACAATCAGGAGATTTTGCGGGCGCGAGAATTTTCAAACTTATCGGCAATTTCGGATGCAAATCATCCCATCTCACAACTCAAAACTATTCCCCGCACTCTCCCTGTTTGGAAAGACGAACTTTACTTAGAATTCCACCGGGGTTGCTACACGACTCGCGCCGACCAAAAACGCCAAAACCGCCGCTGCGAAGAATTGCTGTACCAAGCGGAATTGCTGTCTTCGCTGGCAACGATTTGTACTGGTGCGGTTTATCCGAAATCTGAGTTAGAATCAGCTTGGAAACAAATTTTGTTTAACCAGTTTCACGATATTTTGCCCGGTTCTGCGATCGCCCAAGTTTATGCGGATGCTAATCTAGGATGGGTCGAGGTCGATCGCACTTGTCGCGAAATCCTGCTAAAATCTTTGGATGCAATCTCGGCGCAAATTTCTCTGCCGCATCCTCCTCCGCCCGACGCTCAACCAATTTTGATTTTCAATACCCTCAATTGGTCACGCTCTGAGGTTGTCGCCGTACCGCTTCCCGATTCCGCTGATTCAGCTTGGCAAATTTACGATTTGTCCCGACAGCGACTGGTGTCGCAGATTGTCAGGGGCGATCGACCGCAATCACAATCTACACTATTATTCTGGGCAAATAATATCCCCGCCGTTGGCTACCAGGTGTTTTGGCTGTGTCGCGAAGACGCTCAAACTGTGGATAATGCGTCCGCCAGTCCAGAAACTGAAAAAAAGATAGAGTTATCAAAACTTACATACGGTATAGCACAAAAAAACACAGTTAGTCAAGAAACGCCTTTTGCAGCCGCACAAATGGTTTTAGAAAATGAATTTATTCGGGCAACAGTAGACGGACAAACCGGGGATTTATCCAGCATTTGGGATAAAGTAAATAACCGAGAAGTCCTGAATGCAGTCGGCGGCAATCAACTGCAAGCATTTCAAGACACAGGCCAATATTGGGATGCTTGGAACATCGACCCAAATTATCAAAAACATCAACTAGCAGCGCCGACACTCAAAGATATTTCTTGGGTAGAGCAGGGGGAATTGCGGCAGAGTGTGCGCGTAGTGCGACAAATTGGCAAATCGGAGTTTTGCCAAGATTATATAGTAGAAATAGGTTCGCCGCTGCTGAAAATCAAGACAGTGGCAGATTGGCAAGAAACTCACGTTTTAGTAAAAGCAGCCTTTGGGTTAAATGTAGAAGCAGATTTTGCAACTTGCGAAATTCCCGGCGGTGCGATCGCACGCACAACCAAGCCGCAAACATCCGCAGAAAAAGCCAAATGGGAAGTGCCGATTTTGCGCTGGACTGATATCAGCAATGACGGTTTTGGAGTGAGTTTGCTGAATGATTGCAAATACGGTTGCGACCTTCAACCAAATCAAATTCGGCTGACATTGCTTCGGGGTTCGACTTGGCCGGATGAACAAGCAGATGTAGGAGTTTCGGAATTTACTTGTGCTGTCTATCCCCATGCTGGAAATTGGCAACAGGCCGGCACAGGTCGGCGTGGCTATGAGTTGAATTTGCCGCTGCTAGTAAATGTGTTGCCACAGTTGGGAGAAAATGGAAACAAGAGTTTACCCGAAGTTGGTAAATTCTTGGATTTGTCGGCAGACAATTTAGTGTTGATGGCGTTTAAACAATCGGAAGAAAATTCTAATGTGTGGATTTTGCGCTGTTGCGAATCCGAGGGTAAAGAGGCTGTGTTAGAATTGAATAGTGATTTGGGATTAGAAATTGTAGAGCCAGTAGATTTATTAGAACGACCAGCCAATTTGTCTGAAAAGGTGACGGAAGGGCGAGGATTTAAGATAGAGCCTTGGAAAATTGCGACTTTTGCAGTTGTGCACCAAACAGAGACCTAAAGAGTTTATACCGAAATCTGCAAGGATTTGTCAACCTACCTCTTTTTCTCTCATCTATTGTCTTCTTATCTCCCCTCTGCGCCCTCTGCGGTTCATGAAAAAAAAACTGTTCTTACAGGTAAAAGCGCGAGGCTACAATTTAATGGTATGAAGCTCATACGGCCATGATTATCCTCTTTTAGTACAGCCAAAAATAAGCTATTGCCAAAGTAACGAAAGTCAGCGGCAGCCCGAACCGCAAATGTTCTTTAAAAGTTAAATGCTCGCCGGATTTGCCTCCTACTTCAGCTACAATCAAATTAGCCACAGAACCCAACAAAGTTAAATTCCCCGCCAGAGTAGAACCCGCCGCCAACAACAGCCAAGCTTGGGTATCTGTTTTGACAATCACCGATTGCAGAACTAACACCGCCGGTACGTTAGAAATTAAGTTAGAAAGAATTACGGTAACTCCTAACAAACTCAGCGGTGTACCAGTCAAATTAGTTAAATTGTCCAACAAACCCAGTTGTTGAGTGGCTTTAGTCACCACAAACAATCCCCCAAACATTACTAGCAAATTCCAATCGACGCCCTGCAAGAGGCGATCGGACTTGACGCGCCTAGTAATTAACAATATACTGGCAGCTATCCAGGCAGATTCTGCTAAAGGTGCTCCCGCCAAAAAAGCTACTAAAAGTCCTGCTGTCACCCACAAACTTTTTGCTAGTAAAGGCTTGAACAAGCGATACCTGACTTGAGTAACCTCTGGCAAAGATTTGCAAGAACGCACTTCTGGATAAAGCAACCACAGCCAAGCTACTTGAACCAGCAAACAAATTAAAGCGACTGGGGCGAGAGAGCGGGCAAATTCTAAATAACTAATTCCCGAAAAAGAACCGACGAGAATATTTTGCGGATTCCCACTCACCGTGGCCACCGAACCTAAATTAGTACCTCCCGCTAAAGCCAAAAGATAAGGGATAGGATTGAGAGACAAAGAGCGAGTCAGACTCAGTGTTAAAGGGGCCAGCAAAATAGCAGTAGTGTCGTTGAGGAAAAATGCCGATAGAATGCCGCTGCCAAAAGTAATGGCAGCCATAATGCCGAAAGGAGAACGAGTAAAGCGAGTTAAAAACTCCAAAGCGAGTTTAAAAAAACCGGATGCTCCCAAAGCGGAATTAACGATCATCATTCCGAGCAAAAAAACGATCGTATTGGGGTCGATCGCCTCCCAAGCAGTTTTCAGGTCGAGTATCCCCAAAGCCACCACAAAAGCTGACCCGATAATTGCAACCGCTGCCCGGTTCACCCGCAGCCCCGGCAAATATCCCAAACCGAATCCGAAGTAGGTCAGTCCCAATACTAGGTATTTGAGTGTTATCATATATACTTAAAACTATTGATTGCGGATTTTTTTTATTGTCTAGGATGCTAAAAGTACAGATTGGGTAATTGCAGCTAAACCTGCTGGCATTGCAACTAGCGGGAAATATCGCCGACAGAGCGTGTACCAACTACAAACAAACACAGTGGTTGCATTGGGAAACAAAAACCAGCACGCTGGACAAGTCGTATTTTTGTTACAAGTTGTAACTTTTTTCAAACAACAGGTTTAATTTAGTTTCACAAAAAAGTTAAATTCCAGAAAGTAAAATTAATTACAGTCGAGTTAAGCTAAAAGTGTTTGCTAAAAAAAGTCATTCCAGCAACCCAGAAACCAACTATTCTCAGTTGATCGACACCGACGGCGAGTTCGCTGCAGCAAAACTTTCGTGCAGCCAACAAGTCGAACAAGATTGGTATGGAACTCTCTACGAGAATTTTCCGGGCATTTACTTCGTTCTAGACGCTTTGGGAAGAGTTTTTTCGCTCAATCAATTCGGCGCATCTCGCCTCGCCTACAAATCGCAGGAATTAATTTGTCATTCAATTTTTAACATATTTTACTGCCAAGAGCAAGGCAAAATGCAGGCAGAATTTGCCGGATTGGCCCAGCCGGAAAACGGTACGCCAACTCCCAAAATTGCTTTTTGGGAAGGCTGCTTGACTTGCAAAGACGGCAGGATTATTAGGGTAAAAGCAACCGCGCGCCCAATGCCGGCGGTAGATTGGAAAATAGAGGAAAATACCAATGGTGGCTCAATGGCGAATTTCCAACGGCCGGCTGTACTGTTAGTTTGCGAAGAAATTAAGGCTGCTTCGCAGTCACCCACGTCGCCCAACCAGAGAGGAAATTGGCGCAGTCCAACTTTAGCGATCGCAACATTAGCCAAAAGTCAACTTAAAGAACGCCACAATATAGAAGAATTCATCCGCGAAGTAACAGAAACCGCTGTCAGTATTGTCAACTGCGATCGAGCCAGTATTTGGCTGTATGGCGAAGACAAAACCCAGCTTCACTGCATCGACCTTTACGAAGAAAATACTAAACTCCATTCCGTACAAATAATCATCACAGCAGCCGACTGTCCGGCATATTTTCAAGCTTTAAAATCTGCAAGTGTGATCGCTACTGTGGCAGCAGAAAATGACCCCCGAACGCGAGAACTTGTCGGTCTTTATTTGCTCGGTCAGGGCACGACTTCCTTGTTAAACGTACCGATTGTACTCGCAGGTCAAAGGTTGGGAATAGTCAGCGCCGAACGCCAGGGTTCCCACGGTGATTGGACGGAAGAAGAACACGAATTCACCCAAATATTAGCAGATTTTGTATCCTCAAGTTTGTCAGCTAGCGAAAAGTTAAAATTAGAAGCAATGCGGCACGAACAGCAGCAAAACTTGCTGACCCAATACTACGATCAACTAGAAGAAAGAGTAGAAAGACGCACTGCTGAACTCAAAAAAGCCAACCAAAAACTGCAAAAAGAAATAATTAAAAGAAAACAAGCAGAAGCCGAACTACGCCTGCAGCAACAAGAACAGCAAATTATTTTTGATTCCGTGCCGGCGATGATTTGGCTCAAAGATACCGAAAGTCGCCTACTGCGAATTAATCAAGCCGCCGCTGCATCGAGAGGTTTGCCCGCAGCTCAATTAGAAGGTAAATCTTTTTATGAAATCTATCCAGACGAAGCAGAGCAATATTATTTAGAAGATTTGGAAGTAATCAATTCTGGCATTCCCAAGCAGGGCAAAGTCGAACTGTTACCAACAGTTTCTGGTCAAAAATGCTGGGTGCGGACAGATAAAATACCTTACCGCGATGAAACAGGTAAAGTCGCTGGTGTAATCGTGTTTGCAGTAGATATTACTGATTTAATTAGAGTCGAAAAAGAACTGCGAGAATATCGCGATCTCCTCGCACAAAAAGTCGATAAACGTACTGCTATGTACAGGCAAGCCATGACAGCTTTGTACTCTGCCAATACGCAATTGCAACAGCTAATTAACAACAGTTATTCCTCTGGCGAAAATGGCAGCAGCCACTCAGCAGCGCGCTTGCTCGAATGCGAAGCTTATTTTGAAGCAGTTGCCGTGGCTGACCGCGACACAATTTTGAGCGTCAGCAGTAATTTTGCCCAACTTTTCGGTTACGAACCTGGGGAAATGGCGGGAATGAGCTTGCTGGAACTACTATCGCCGAAATCATACAAACAGGGGCCACAAATGATTTCTGCTGCCAGCAATACAGTCTGTGAAACTATTTTTCTCAAGCGAGATGGAACTGCTTTTCCCGCTGACGTTCGCAGCAAATTCGTATTGTGGGAAGGTCGTTTAGTACAGGTGAAAGCAGTCCGAGACCTCACGGAACGCAAATTGACCGCAGCAGAATTAGAGCGATCGCGGTCTTTGCTGCACGCTACCTTAGAAGCAACGGCTGACGGCATTCTCGCCGTTACTACCGCCGGAGAAATGATTAGTTATAACGAAAAGTTAGTTCAAATGTGGGGCATTTATGACGAAGTTAGAAACTCAATGGATAGAACGGTGCGGCTGGCATTTCTCACTAAACAAGTTAAAGATCCGAGAGCTTTTTTGCAGAGAGTTAAAGAATTTTATAGCGATGCGGAGTCGGAAGGTTGCGATATTCTAGAATTTAAAGACGGCCGCACTTTTGAGCGCTACACGCAGCCGATTCGAGTCGGACAAAATATTATTGGCAGGGTGTGGCGCTTCCGCGATATTACCTCTCGCGAAAAGGTGACGGCAATGTTGGGAGATTCTCAAAGACGCTTTCGGGCAATTTTTGATTCTTCTTTCCAATTTGTGAGCTTATTGAAACCGGACGGCACTCTGCTGGAAGCTAACCAAACTTCTCTGGATTTTGCGGGAATTAAGCTACGGGATGTGGCTAATAAACCGTTTTGGTTATTGCCTTGGTGGGGAGATTCTGAGGAAGTTCAGGAACAGTTGCAAGAGGCGATTTCTCGATCGGCACAAGGTGAATTTGTCCGCTATGAAGTGGAAGTTCAAGGTGTAAATCGGACGGCAACTGTTGATTTTTCTCTCAAACCGGTCGCGGATGAAACGGGCAAAATAGTATTGTTGCTGCCGGAAGGTCGGGACATTACTCAAAGTAAGCAAGCCCAAGTCGCGCTGCGGCAACAAATAGAACGGGAACGCTTGATCGCACAGATTCAATCGCGCATTCGTTCTTCTCTGGATCTACAAGATATTCTCAACACTACAGTAGCGGAAGTGCGGGAGTTTTTGGCAACCGATCGCGTGCTGGTTTTCCGCTTCCGACCCGATTGGAACGGAAATGTGGTGGTGGAGTCGGTTGGAGAAGGATGGATGCCACTGAAGGGGATGGCAATTGATGATTGCTGTTTTGCCACTACTTACATCGGACAGTATTTAAAGGGTCGCATTCGCGCCATAGAGGATATTCATGCTTCTAATTTGAGCGAGTGTCACCTTAAATTTTTGGAGACTTGTCAGGTGAAGGCAAATTTGGTGGTGCCGATTGTCCAGCAGGGAATAGAACCGAGGGAAGGTAACGGTTCTTGTCAAGTGCCGAAGTTGTGGGGTTTGCTGATTGCCCACCACTGTTCGGCACCCCGCCAGTGGCAGCAGTTTGATGTGGATTTGCTGAGTCAGTTGGGTACTCAAGTTGCGATCGCGATCGAACAATCTCTACTTTACCAGCAGCTAGCTGCTGCCAACCAGCGGTTGGACGGGTTGGCGAATTTAGACAGTCTGACTCAACTAGCTAACCGCCGCCGTTTTGACGAGGTGATCAACCGAGAATGGGAGCAGTCGAGCTCTTCGGAACCGCTATCTTTGATTATGTGTGACATTGACTGTTTTAAACTTTACAACGACAATTACGGCCATCAAGCCGGGGATGCTTGTTTGCAGCAAGTGGCGCGGATGATCGGGGATGCTTGCACGAACGCACCCGCAGAACGCCTCTATTTGGCTGCTAGGTACGGCGGCGAGGAATTTGGGGTAATTTTGCCAAATACGGATATCGTCGCTGCACAGGCTGTTGCTGAGGGAATCCGCAGCCGCGTCAAAGCCTTGGCAATTCCCCACATCAAGTCTGTTGTCAGTGATTGTGTGACTCTCAGCTTGGGAGTTGCGGCCGTTTCGCCAAGTCAAAATTCCCCGAAAATGTTGATTGAAGCGGCGGATAAGGCACTTTATCGAGCTAAGTCGGGCGGGCGCGATCGAGTGGCGAGCGCGATTAGTGAGTAGTCAGGTTATTTTAGATTTTAGATTTTATATTGGGGAATTACTGATGAAGCTGCTGGTTTGGAGCTGGTCTACAGTTGCATTCTTTTTTGAAACTGGTATTACTAAAAAAGCGATCGCCCTAACTGGCATAAAGTTAGTGCGATCGCGACACTATGAATCAGCTATTTATCTATCAGACTCGGCGCGGAATTTTTACGCATTTCCACGAAGATTGTTACAACACTTCACAGAAAGATGGGAAGAGTGAGAGATGCGGAAATTTTTCCTTCTCATTACTAATGACTACTGACTGCTGACTACTGACTAACCTGTTTAGCTAACAGTTTTTGAAACACCTCATACATATCCTCAGCCAACTTTTTAGGATTCCACAAAGGTGCAAGATGTTCTGGCTGCTTAGATTTTACTAAATGCTCTTTCACCGCATTTCTGAAACCAGCATCGCGGCCAAACTTAACTCCCCACTGCGTGTATTCCTCCCAACTCCACGCCGCACCAACATCAAGATTTGCACTTTTCAGAAAAGCGTAACCCATCCGCGAAAGATATTGGTCGCCGGATCGAGTTACCACTGGCAAATTCGCCCACAAAGCCTCTAAATTGTGAGTCCCCCCGTTGTAAGGATAGGAATCTAAAAGCACGTCGGCTACATAATAAATAGCCCGATGTTCTTCCTCACTCCTGGTTTGCCCTATAAACTTAATCCGACCAAAATCTACTCCCTGAATTTGGCATTCTTCGCGGTAAGTGCTGTGAATAACATCGGGGTCGCCTTGACCTTTGCGGATTAACACACTATCTGGTACTTCCTTCAGAATTGTAACTTGAGCTCGTACCATTTCTGGATTCGTTTTTCGACCCGGAGAAACGCACAGATAAGTCATTTGATCTAAGCCAATTCCCAGAGCATTTCTAATGGCATCTCGATTGACAGGAATGCTTTGCAGTGCGCCAATTGCTACCGAACAGTTAGGCAATCTTACTAACTGTTCTAAGTAATTTTTTTCAACACCAGGGGGGTGAGTGTGTTCGTCGCACAGAAAGTAGTGATTATCTGAAATGTAGGGTGCGTCAAATCCTAACCAAGAAACACAAATCCCCGCAGGATATTGATACAGCACTTCGACATTTGTTGGCACTGTCATCGAGTCTAAGTCTATCAAAACATCCAAGTTGTCTTGCGCTACTTCGGCGAAGATTTCACCGCCGTCAGCAAAGCCGTTTGGATATTTTTTAGGCCAGTAAAACTTGCCCGCCATGTCTTCAAACCGCTGCGTAACCTCATCTCGGTGGAGTTTCCCGGTGACGTAAAGGTGAACGTGGGGGGTGATGTGGCTTAATTCGCGAATTAAAGCTTCGCTGCACCAGCCTACTGAGTGGCGGCGAAAGTGTTTGGAAAGGAAGCCGATTTTCAAGGGACGCTGTTCTTTGGTTTGGTAATTTGCTAGGTTGCTTCGGTTAAATTGCTGGCGTTGCGGGACAGCTTTTTGGTAGTATTCTTTGGCAATTAGTCTGTAGAAACTGGCATTTTTTTCCCGGTTGTCTCGCAGGTGAGAAACTGCAAATAGGAAGATTTCGTAGAGAAGTTTTAGTTCGATTACGCTAAAGGTTTCGACCTTTTCGTAGCATAGTTTTTCGATTTCTTCGAGTTTCTGAATGGCCTGTTTGCTGACACCTGATTGCAGGTAGGAAAAGACGTAGGCTGTAGCTGACATGACAGGGGCATTTTCGCCGCAGTTTTCGCAGTATTTGTCGGCTACGCTACGGGCTCCGGCGAGGTTGGTGGAATGGCTTAGCAAGTCGCACAATTGTTGGTAGGCTTCGCTATATTTGGGGTTGCATTGAATCGCTTTTTCAAAATTGGCGATCGCCTCCAACGGCTTATCTTGTTTCTGAATGTGTCCCATGCGACAGTAAACCTCTGCCCAATCCGGTTTTAATGCCAGGGCTTGCTGATAGCTGGCTAAAGCTTCTTCTAGCCGCCCTTGCATGGAAAAACAACTGCCGAGGTTAGCGTGAACTTCCGGCCAGTTGGGCTTGATTTTCAGAGTGTTTTGATAATTAGTAATTGCTTCATCGTACTTGTTTTGCTGCAAAAAAGAATTGGCTATATTGAAGTGCAAAACTTCTAATTGTGGCTTTAAAGCTACAGCTTTCTGATAGTACGCGATGGCGGCGTCGAGATTGCCTTGTTGCGATCGCGCGCTGCCGATGTTACCGTAAGCTTCGGCCCAATCCGGTTTAATGGCGATCGCTTTTTCGTAACTTTCGATGGCTTCCTCGCGCTTTCCTTCGCTGAAAAGTCGATTACCTAAGTTAAAGTGGAAGTCTGCACCGACTAGCTGCGGGTTGAGTTCGGATGTTCTTTTAAAACAGGCGATCGCTGCTTCGATGTTGCCGTGTTTGTGATATACTTTCCCTAAATTCCAGTGAGCGCCCGCTAAATCGGGACTTAGGGCGATGGCTTGCTGGTAATGGGCGATCGCTTCTTCCAAACGCCCCATTTTGAAATACATACTGCCGATATTGGCGCGCACTTCCGCAAAGTTTGGCCGCAATTCTAGGGCTTGAGAATATGAACGAATCGCAGCTTCAGTTTTGCCTACGGCTTGCAAAGCATTGCCTAAAGTGACGTAAGCGTGAATGAAATCTGGTCGGATTTTTATCGCTTGCTGACAAGCTGCGATCGCCTCTTTAATTTTACCTTGAACTAAAAAGTTTTCGGCGAGGTTTTTGTACGGTTCTACTTCTTGAAAATTGACAACTTGTCCGCTATCTGGAACATTGAGCGAGGTAACTTGTTCAGAAACTTCGGCCGGGTTTGTAAACGGAGTATTTAAAGTCTCAGTGGTTGGCGCGGGTGGCAAATTGATGCTCGAAGGCTGCAAGCCGTAGCCTTCATCTTTGTTGACAGATACTGGTTGCTGTGCCCCTGATTCTGTTTCTAATTCGATAAATTTGCTGTCCGTAGTT
Organism: Microcoleus sp. Pol11C3; assembly: GCF_036701485.1. Taxonomy (NCBI): domain Bacteria; kingdom Bacillati; phylum Cyanobacteriota; class Cyanophyceae; order Oscillatoriales; family Microcoleaceae; genus Microcoleus; species Microcoleus sp. Pol11C3. The sequence continues at coordinate 22,320 of NZ_JAUBQW010000028.1, forward strand.
TCCCGCTGTTTTTGTGAGATCAAACTCGATAGTTTCTCAGCAGCGCTGGCATCTCCCGGTTGCAGTTGCAGCACTTTTTGATAGCAAGCAATTGCTGCATCTAACTTTCCTTGCTGGTGCAAAACGCTGCCCAGCATCAAATTAACCGAGCACAATTGAGGATTTATTTCAAGAGCTTTTTCGTAAGAACTTGCCGCCTGTTCCAATTGCCCTAACTTGTAATACATACTGCCCAAATTAGCGCAGGCTTCAGCAAATTCCGGCTGGATTTTCAGTGCTTGCAAGTAAGCTTGAATTGCCATTTCCAGCTTGTCTTGAGCCTGTAGAGCATTCCCCATTGTCAAGTAAGCAGGAGCAAAATTCGCTTGTAATTTAATGGCGAGATTGCAAGAGGCGATCGCCTTTTCAAATTCTCCTTGCAAAACATAAATCTCCGCCAACTTTTTATGGACTTCGGCATCTCCTGGATTCAACTCTAAAGCTTTCTGATAGTTCTCGATGGCGCCACCGAGATTACCTTGATCTTTCAGCCAATTTCCCTTTTTAAAATAATCTCTCACTGCCTCTAAACCTACTAAAGAATTCCCGATCATTTGCTCTGCCACTCTTACAGGTTTTACACTAATAATATTCAACCATTCTACCCACTCTCGGGATCGCACCGACCAAGTACACCCTCGATTTATATATTCTACCTGCTGTCTCAGATGATTTTCAGCAGTTGCGCCGCCCGCACCCGTGCTCTCATTTAAAACTCCGACTATCGCTTCTAAAAACCGCCTTGTATATCCCTCCCAATCTGGTTTCCCGGCACGGTTCCAATTAGTTATCGATGCAAAATTTTCCACCCCTGACATTGAAACTAGACGGGCAAATCCAGCAGTTGTTTCCGGCAAAGCTGCCAATTCACTCGTCACAATCCGGCAACCACTCGCCATTGCTTCCATGACAGCAATAGATGAGGTTTCCAAATAGGTATTCGGGTAAGCTAAAACCGCGACTGAACGCAGTTGCCGGACAAGTTCGGGTTGCGGTACGGAACCGAGGTACTCGACGCCTTCTGTTTCCTGACACTGGCGGTAAAGTTGACCGAAAAAAAGCTTGTTATCATTGTCGTCTATTTGGTGTACTTTCATGCTTGAAAATACTTTTAATCTCGTTCCGGGCACAGCTTGACGAATTTCGGGAAAGACTTTTAACAAAATATCGAGTCCGCGAAATGGAGTGCTGGTGTAAGCTAGAATGGGCGGTCGATATTTATGAGAGAGGATAGAAACATTATCGGCGAAAATGTTAGCAAAACAAGGTGCGATCGCATTTCTTAAAACACAACTGCGATTCAATTCTATCCCAAACCGCCGATGAAATTGCTCGCGCTGCCAGTGGCTAACAAATACAAAGGCATCGCAAGCATTGATTTCTCGCTGATTATTGAAATCTTGGAGGAATACAAAGCCCGGTTCGTTATGAATCCACAAAATTAACTTAGTGCGATGCCCCAAAACTGGCTTAATTTCTAGGGCTTTGCCGACTATATTAACTATAACTAAAAAATCGAGCGATCGCAGCAATTCTAAATTAGATTTGTCCCCCACCCTGCGCCTGCAATCAACGCCACGCCATATCCCCGACTCGGAAGTATTGTTGAGCAAAAATACCTCGTTTCCCTGTGCAGCCAACGCCTCGGCTAAGTAACAAATAGCCGACTGAGTGCCGCCCAAAGGTTTGCAGTAAGGAGTTTCAATATTGTAATCCCAAGTGTAGGTATCAAGAAATCCGATTTTCATTAAATGGTATAATCTTAAAACTATTGAGGAGTACCGAAGATGACCACAGAACAAGATCCCGTAAAATTGATGAAACAGCAAGTCGGGTTTGCTGCTGCCGATCGCGTAAAATCTGGTATGATTGTCGGACTCGGCACCGGGTCAACTACAGCTTATACTATTCAAGCATTGGGCGATCGCATAAAATCAGGTGAACTCAAAGATATCAAGGGAGTGCCGACATCTTTTCAATCAGAAGTGTTAGCCAAACAGTACGGAGTACCGCTGACAACACTAGATGAAATCGACAGAATTGATGTTGCTATTGACGGCGCTGACGAAGTAGATCCCCACCTCAACTTAATAAAAGGTGGTGGCGCAGCCCACACCCGCGAAAAAGTAGTCGATTACCTCGCAACTGAGTTTATTGTAGTAGTTGACAGTTCCAAAATGGTTGATAAATTGGGTTCGACTTTTCGCGTGCCCATCGAAGTTATACCGATGGCATTAACACCAGTGATGCGCGCTATTGAAAAATTGGGTGGCAAACCCGAACTCCGCATGGGTGTGAAAAAAGCCGGCCCGGTAATTACGGATCAAGGTAATATGGTAATCGATGTTCAATTTGATAACCTGGACAATCCTGGGGAATTAGAAAAAACTTTGAATAACATTCCCGGCGTGTTAGAAAATGGCTTGTTTGTCAACTGTACAGATTGGGTTTTAGTCGGCGAAATTCAAGACGGAAAACCAGTAGTCCGGGAAATTTCTAAATAGAAAATACCTAGCACTGGTTTAATTTGTAGGGTGCTTTTCGGCGCACCGATTGACTGTGCACCCTACAATATAAACTTGAATGGCATTGATTCCCTCGCTCTTCTAGAAATTATCTGCGTTAATCTGCCTGACATCTGCGGTTGATCGGCTATCAAAGATTTATGCAATAAGTCTAATGACCGATGCACAGTGGACGCCCTACAGTTAGAGGTGTTGATAAGTTCCTATCTCTTTTTTGATGATGCAATATCGCCGATTCGGTCGCACAGAATTATCCATGCCCGTCTTTTCCTGCGGTGGCATGAGATATCAGTATAAATGGCAAGACGTGCCAGCCAATGAAATTCCGCCAGACAATCAACAAAATCTAGAAGCGACGATTAGCTATTCGATTGAATGCGGCATCAATCACATAGAAACTGCTCGCGGTTACGGCACTTCCGAGATGCAATTGGGGTGGATTTTTCCGAATTTTCCCCGCGAAAAGTTGATAGTGCAAACGAAAGTTAGTCCCAAACCCAACTCCCAAGAGTTTCGCGAAGAATTTGAAAAATCCTTAGCTTATTTGCAACTAGAATACGTCGATTTGCTGTCGCTGCACGGCATTAATACGTGGGAATTGCTAGAGGAGTCTATGCGCCCCAGCGGCTGCATGGATGTGGCGAGAAAGTTGCAAGCAGAAGGCAAAGTTCGGTTTATTGGTTTTTCAACCCACGGCCCGACGGATGTGATTGTCAAAACAATTGAAACTAATCAATTTGATTATCTTAACTTGCACTGGTACTACATCAATCAAAGTAATTGGCAGGCTATTGATGCTGCTAAACGTCACGATATGGGCGTTTTTATTATCAGTCCTTCTGACAAAGGCGGTCAACTTTACAGCCCGCCACAAAAATTGGTAGACTTGTGCTATCCGCTGAGTCCGATGGTGTTTAACGATTTGTTTTGTTTGTCGCATCCGCAAGTACATACTTTGAGTTTAGGCGCAGCCAAACCTGAAGATTTTAACGAGCATCTTAAAGCGGTAGAATTATTAGATAGAGCCGATGAAATTTTGCCCCCGATATTAGCAAGGTTGGAAAATGCAGCAATTGATAAATTAGGAGAAGATTGGTTTAAGACTTGGCACGTCGGTTTACCAACTATAGAAAATACTCCTGGAGGTATTAATATTTATGTGATTCTGTGGCTGTGGAATTTGGCGCAGGCTTACGATACGATCGACTATTGCAAGATGCGCTACAACCTTTTAGGTAATGCCAGTCACTGGTTCCCCGGCCAAAAAGCCGATCGCCTCGATGAATTAGACTTGCGCCGCTGTCTAGCCCACAGTCCCCACGCTGCTAAAATTCCCGGTATTCTTCAAGCAGCCGATCGGCTTTTTGGAGGCGAAGCCATCCAGCGCTTGTCCCAAGAATAATCAAAAAAAAACCCGGTTTCGAGACAGAAACCGGATTAGTGAACCGGAGCACGTGAGTTAGTTACGCGCACACAATTAGCCTATACTTGAGAAACTCTCACAACCATCGCCCATCCGTCTCATCCATTCGGGCGAAACCACTTTTGTTCTCAACTCACTCCCATTTTGCTTTAATCTGAGATAAAACAGTTAACAATTCACTTAGGTACTTTTTATGACTATCAAACGCCGAGATTTCTTGTATTTGGTGACTGCCACCGTCGGAGCTATTACCGCAGGTGCTTGCCAAGCGTCAGGAAATAATGTATCACAAGCAAGTCCAGTTGCAGAAAGTCCAAAAATAGCCCAAACCCCCGGGCCTTTTACACTGCCACCTTTGCCTTACGAATACAATGCTTTAGAACCGCACATTGATGCGCGGACAATGCAATTTCACCACGACAAACACCACGCCGCTTACGTTAAAAACCTCAACGATGCTGTCAGTAAATACCCGCAACTCAAAAATATCACTGCGGAAAATATGCTGCGAGATTTGAGCAAAGTGCCAGAAGATATTCGCACAACCGTGCGTAACAATGGCGGCGGACACCTAAATCACAGTATGTTTTGGGAAATTATGAGTCCCAAAGGTGGCGGCGAACCCACAGGGGCAATTGCAACAGCAATTAAGCAAACTTTCGGCAGTGTTGACGATTTTAAAGCAAAATTTAACGATGCCGGCACCAAGCGTTTTGGCAGCGGTTGGGTTTGGCTAGTCCGCAATAAAGCTGGCAAACTTGAGATTACAACTACTGCCAATCAAGACACTCCTTTCATGGAGGGCAACTATCCAATTATGGGTAACGATGTTTGGGAACACGCTTATTATCTCAAATACCAAAATTTGCGCGCAGACTACTTAAAAGCTTGGTGGAATGTTGTTAATTGGGCGGAAATTAACAAGCGCTACGAAAAAGCGAGCGCTTAGTTCAACAAAGTTTGTTGTTGTGATCGATCGCCGACAGCCCAACAACAAACTCTCTTTTAAGTAGGTAGGCGCTGTAAAACGCAATTAAGTAAACGATTGTAAAATATCCTTAGCCTTAAGCGTGGCTGACTTAGCCATGTTTACATACTGTTAGATGATTCAGTTTAATGCCACCTACCTACTTATTTTCTGATTCTGCTGTCAAACTTGGGCTGCCCTCAATGTACAATCCACCATCTACCTTTAACACGCTACCCGTGATGTAGCTAGCTGCATCAGATGCCAGGAAAACTGCTGCTTGGCCTAAATCTTCCGGGAATCCCATCCGACCAAGAGGCATTCGGTTGCTGAACGACTCAAGCAATTCGTCGCTGTACCAGCGTCGCTCACCCGGAGTGTCAGTCCACCCAGGCTCTAGGATGTTGACCCGAATTTTGTGCCACATCAGTTCATTGGCCATAGAAAGAACGAGGTGATGACAGGCTGCTTTGGTGGTGTTGTAGTCAATCGCACCCTTATAGGGAAAATGAGCGTGCGGGGAAGAGATATGGATAATCGAGCCGAGTGCCTTCCTTTCCACCATACGGCGGGCGACTATTTGACATACGTGAAACACACCGTACACCCCTATTTCTAGTGTCCGCTGTAAATCTTCAAATTTAGTTTCCAGCAAGGTGTTTCGGACGCTGGCGATCGCATTTGTCACTAGAATATCAATTGGACCCAGTTCTTGCTCGCACCTATCGACCATCCTTTCCACTTGGTCGCGCTGTGAGACATCTGCTTGAATCGCGATCGCGCGACGCCCGACAGATTGAATCTGGTTGACTATTTCGAGTGCAGATGTTTGAGAATCGCAATAGTTGACACAAACATCGGCACCAGATTTGGCTAATTCAAGGGCGATGCCAGCACCAATTCCTTTCGAGCTACCTGTGACAAGTGCAATCTTATTGACAAGCATAGTTAGTATTAAAAAACGGCTATAGCTAGCGCACGGGACGCTCGAACTGCTGTACAACTTTCCGCAAATAAACGCAGTGCCGCGCCCCCTGACTCGTCGGCGTTGTGAATGCTTCGACTGACTCAACTGTGCCGCCCAAATGCTCGATCGCCCTTTGCAACTCCGTTTCTTCCTCCACCGTCCAATTTCCACGGTAAAGTACAGCTAAACCGCCATTTTTCAGCAGAGGCAGCGCGCATTTAGCGCAGAGAGGAGCGGCTCCCACTGCTCGGAGAACTGCTAAATCGTAAGCTTGTTTGTGCTGTGGTGATCGGGCAATTTCATCGGCTCTGCCCAACAAAGTCGCCGCATTTTCTATCCCTAAAGACGGCACAACTGTTTCCAAAAAAGTAATTTTTTTGCGCGTAGAATCGAGCAACGTAACTGATAAATGCGGCAGGGCGATCGCGATCGGCAGACCCGGAAAACCCGCTCCAGTCCCAATGTCGATCGCTTTGAGCACCGACTCGGCGGACAATTCGGGATTTTCCGCCAAATTGTGATTAGCTGGCAGCAGTCTGGCAATTCCCCGCAGAGAATCCCACAAATGTTTTTCCCAAAACTCCATCGGCTCAGTAATTCGAGTTAAATTCAAGGAGCGATTTCCCTCAACAATTAACTCATAAAGTCGCTGAAATTGTTGCTGCTGCGACTCATCCGGTTGCCAATTCAGCGTTTTTTGCCACAACTCGTTCATCTGGGGCAACACAGGCATTTTAATCTCATTCATCTGATTCTATTTTCACTCTTTTATTCAGTCTGCGGAGGCAGACTTCGTTTGTGTAGACGCGAATTCAATTCGCTATTTTGAAATTATCTGCCTTAATCAGTGTTGATCTGCCTTTCATCTGCGGTCGATCAATCAATCAAAGATTTGTGCAAGAGGTCTTCTAGACAAAACTCGTTTCCTTAGCTTCTAACTTAGCCCGATCGACCTCCTGCAAATCCCCGTGGTCTAAAGTCCAAAATCGATCGGCTACACTCAACAAATCGCTAGCATCGTGAGTTACAATCAACAAAGTCCAGTGACTTTTCAACTTACTCAACAAGCTTACCAACTGCCGCCGCATCGACCAATCCAAACCCGCCGTCGGTTCGTCCAAAAGTAGCAAATGCGGCTGCCGAATTAGCTGCACCGCCAGGGCTACCCTGCGCTGTTGTCCGCCGCTCAAAGCGTGGGGGGAAGCGCGCAGTGGCAAATGTCCTAGCCCCACTTCTGCCATTGCTGAGTTAATTTGTTCTTGTCCCAATTCAGGATGACCCAACCGCAATTCTTCTAAAATTGTGCCACCGCAAAAATGCCTTTCTGGAAACTGAAACACTAACCCTCCTAACTGTTGTAAGTGTTCCGGTGTTAATTCTTGTTCCCGCCAACGGATGTCGCCGCTAGTTTTTTCCGCTAAACCTGCTAATATTTCTAAGAGCGTACTTTTGCCTGAACCGCTGCGACCCACAATCAGCCCCATTTGCTGCGAGGGCAGTTCTAAGTTAATATTTTTCAGAATAGGATTCGGACAGGCGGTAGGATGATATACTAAGTTTTTTAGATAAAGCATTAATGGCAGTTGTTAGTTGGCAGTTGGCAGTTGGCAGTTGGCAGTCAGAAAAATAGTTATTGTTGGATGAGGGAACTCCTGGTTGTCCTATTGATAGTTAAGGCTGTTTCTGGTTGTTGCCCATCGCACACAATTATTTTACATAAATCTTTACAAAAATTTCCTTTTTTTTTCCGCATAGGCGTTTGATTTTTAAGTTTTTTAATGGTATATTTTAATAATGGAAATCTGTACTTTAATATATTAAAAGTCACACTTCCATTATTAAAATATACCTCAACAACCACAAAAAATCAAGCAAATTTCACTCTTTTTTTGGTCGCGGCCCGAAAGTCTGAAAATTTAACTCTCTTGTTTCTAGTTTACAGTATATTACATTGAGAGAATTGACGATGACGAAAACCCCTTTAGCATCGCTAGGCAAGCAAATGTTAAGTTCTAAACAGACAGTGCGGGCGATCGCCTGTGCAGGAGCGATCGCCCTCAGCATCTGCATTAACTCCGCAGTAGCGGGCGATCCCTTTCGCAGCAGCAACCCGCAGGCGATCGGGCCCAACACCGAAACCGCTTTCAAAACAATGTTTCAGCAAGGAAACTACAAACAAGCAAAAACTCAAGTTCAACAAGCACTATCAGCGGAACCAAACGAGCCGCTAGCCTATGCAATGGCAGCCTCCCTCTCATACATCGAGCAGGACTTAAACTCGATGAGTTCCTACGCACAAAAAACCCGCGAAGTCGGCGAAAAATTGACAAAAACTAATCCATTGCGCGGCAATATCTACACAGCAGTAGGTCACTTTCTAGAAGGGGCGAACATTATAGCCAAAGAAGGAACAGCCAAAGGTGCGCCCCAAGCTTTGAGTGAATTGCGAGTAGTATTTCAATACCTAGATGCCGCCGATAAAATAGCGCCTAACGATCCAGAACTCAACCTGCTCAAAGGCTACATGGACTTAATTCTAGCCACAAACCTGCCCTTTTCCAACCCCAACGAAGCAATTCAAAGACTCGAACAAAAAGCCTCTCCCCGCTACTTAGCTTATCGCGGCATGGCAGTAGGCTATCGAGACTTGAAAAAGTACGATCTGGCTTTAGAGTTTGCCAACAAATCCCTAGCAGAAACGCCCAATAATCCAGAAATTTTATATCTAAAAGCACAAATCTTGTTTTCCCAATCCCAGGGGAAAGAGAGCAACAAAACCTTACTTGAGGAAGCCCGAAAAAACTTCGACGCCGCCTTAGCAAAACCCGACCAACTGCCACGCAGTTTAGTAGCCGAAATCTTCTTTCAGCAGTGCAGAACCCGCAACCGTCTCGACAGCCAATCTCGCGACTGCGACCCGATGCGCGATAAAATTAGAGATGCAGATGGGATCTGGGGGCCGGCGGCCTTACCACCACTATAAAAACACCAAAAAACTATGAAAGTAGAGTTTCGCGAGTTTAACCCCTTTGACCTCTGGATTTGGCTGAAGTTCAGCAACGTACCTTCAAACGGTGAAAAACAGTATGTTGAAGAAGTGTTTGACTCTTGGTTTTTCTTGGGAAAACTGGGAGGATTTAATGCGGAAAATTTGCAAGTTCAAGATGAAGGCTTAGATATCAGTCAGATGAATTACGATGTTAATCTAGCCGACCAAAGCATGATGGCTTTGATGCACAATATGGGAGAAATGGAGTATCAAGGTTCTTGGGCTCGCTGCTGGTTTGATTTGGGTACTAGCGATGCGATTGGTCTCGATGTTTTAATTAATGTTTTCCAGCAACTCAGCAAAGAATTCGTAACGATTGAAAAACTCATTATTGGCGGGGAAAATAAAAACTGGCCCATTGAAAATAGTCGCAGTCGAGAGGCTTTTGTTGCTGATAATTAGTCATTAGTCATTACTCATTAGGGGCGGATTCTACTCGTTACTAGGCTCTGCCTGGTAACACAGATCCGGAGGCTCTGCCTCCTATTTGCCTGCTCCGAAAGCGAGGCAGAGCCTCTGGACATTGATTCCTAGGCAGAGCCTAGGAACCAGTTAACTACAGATATTTGCTATAGTTAACAAGATAGATAAACCCGCCTCTACCGCGTTACCTCGATCTACCGTACTTTTGGCAGCGTACTCAACACCTGATAGAGAAGAGAGTTAATAAAACCGAGGGCGATAGCCCCCAGCAAAGCACTCCAAATTCCCCACCGCAAGCGAAATCCATCCACTAGCCAAGCCGCCAATCCAAAGATAGCAGCGTTGATAATAATCATAAACAAGCCAAAAGTTACCAACACAAATGGAAAACCCAAAACCACAAAAAGCGGCCGCACCAAAGCATTCAGCAATCCAAAAACCGCCGCCGAAATCATTGCTTTTCCAAAAGTGTCAATGTCCACCCCGATGGGCAACTTGGAAATAATAAAAAAGCTCACCGAAGTTACCAGCCAAGCAATTGCCAGCGAAACGATATCCATTTGTTCATCTCCTTAAAAAAGCTAAACATTAAATCTGAACAATAGCACATCCCCCTCTTGTACAACATACTCTTTTCCTTCACTGCGAACTAAGCCTTTTTCCTTAGCCGCATTCATCGCGCCCGTAGCAACCAAATCTTCATAACTCACAGTTTCGGCCCGGATGAAACCCCGTTCAAAATCAGAGTGAATCACCCCCGCCGCTTGCGGTGCTAACATTCCCGCGATAATCGTCCAAGCGCGAGTTTCTTTCGGCCCGCTAGTAAAATAAGTCCGCAAACCCAATAATTCGTAAGTAGCGCGAATCAGAGATTTCAAGCCACCTTCTTTCACCCCCAGAGATTCTAGGAAATCCGTTCGTTCTTCCTCGGATAACTCCACCAATTCTGATTCTACTTGCGCCGAAACTATGACAACCTTAGCATTTTCTGCTTCGGCTATTTCCCGTACTTGTTCGACATAGCTATTCCCCGTTGCCAAATCGTCTTCAGACACGTTAGCCGCATAGATAATCGGCTTGTTGGTCAGTAATTCTAAACCTTTAACTAACTCAGCTTCCTCATCAGTGAAACTGTACTGCCGCGCTGGTTTGCCCGCATTCAAAACCACGACTAATTTTTCGAGGACATCGACTTCTGCCTGGGCTTCCTTGTTGTTGCGGGCTTGTTTGCGAGTGCGATCGAGCCTGCGTTCAATTTGAGCTAAATCTGCTAAAATTAATTCGAGATTGATAATGTCAATATCTCGCTGGGGAGCGACAGAACCCGCAACGTGAATAATATCATCATTGTCAAAGCAGCGGACAACGTGGACGATCGCATCTACAGCCCGGATGTGAGACAAAAACTGATTTCCGAGTCCTTCCCCCTGACTCGCCCCCTTCACCAAACCCGCAATATCCACAAATTCCATCCGCGTCGGCACAGTTTGCACGGAATTGGAAATATTGCTCAGCACCTTCAACCGTTCGTCTGGCACTGCCACGATACCCGTATTTGGCTCGATCGTACAGAAAGGAAAATTAGCAGCAGTCGCCTTGGCATTAGCAACCAGAGCATTAAACAAAGTAGATTTGCCAACATTAGGCAGTCCGACAATTCCGGCAGTAAGCATAGCTATTAAGAAACATATCACTGTATCAAAATATCATAAGTATCAGCAATATATCTGACTTGTGTGTTCTAACTTCCCCAGCTAAGCTTGAATAAATATCCAACTTGAGGTAGATGCCTCAATGGTTAACAAGTGGTAAAGCAAACTAACGATCGCTGCGGGGCTGTCGCTGCCCCTGTTAGCGCTGACAGCAGCTAGCGTTTTCGCTCAGATGCTCAACATTTCAGTGGTTAACAACAGCGGCAAGACGATGACAGCCGTCTATATGTCTCCTCCCGATAAAAATACTTGGGGAAAAAACGAGCTAGAGGCCCCCATTGCCGATCGGGAAAAGGCAGATTTTGAGTGGGATCAAGCTGACTACGGCGGCTCGGAGGCGGGCTGTGTTTTCGATGTCAGGGCCGAATACTCTGACCACAAATTCACTAATTTGGCGGCTGTTGACCTTTGTAAAGAGACTGCGCTCAACTTCAATTAATCAATATTTTACGCAAAAACCGAGTTTTTTCAAGTCTGATATTCATCAAAAAGAGTGGGGACTTTGGAGAAACCCGGTTTATTGGATCGACCTCACAAACAATCTTAAATTTCGCGATCGACTAAAACCTAATTTAAATAGGTTCAGGGATTGTCTGAGGAATTGGCCCCGGCACTGTCTGAGGAATTGGAGAGGGTACAGTTTCCGGCACCGGTTCGGGAATGGGCTGCGGAATTGGCGCAGGTACCGGCTCCGGTACTAGCCCCGGAATGGGTTCGGGAACGGGGCCTGGCACTGGTGGCGATGCAGGTATAGTCGGCAGCCCCGGTTCGGTACTGGGAATCTGCGGGCCTGGAAACGGACTAGGGTTGGGAAAAATCATCTTAGTGTTTTACTCGCTAATAGAGATGTTTCAAAAACATTTGGTCGCCACTCCTAGCTATACTTTACCACAAAAATAACTGAGTTGTGGCCTTGTTTTATATCATAATTATAAACGCAATCTTACGGCGAACACATCTATCTAAATAGCTATAATTAACTATTACGTCCGCCTAAAATTATGCCTTTGGCACTAAACTAAGTAGGTAGTTACAAATAAACATTACATGGGGAGGGCGCGTGAGTAAAGCAATAAACGGCCTGAGAGTAAAGATACTGGTTCAACCCGCCGCTACAAGATATTATGGTTTTTTAATACGGCTCTACTTAGATATCAAATACAGCAATCAAGATTAATCGTGTCACCAGCAAACTCTCAAACAAAAACTCCCCTATTAGATGCTTTGCGCGATCGCACAAATCATCCGCACGCCCCATTCTACGCCCCCGGACATAAACGCGGACAAGGAATCTCAGGGCCGCTAGTTGACTTATTCGGTGCGGCAGTATTTAGATCGGATTTGCCGGAATTGCCGGAATTAGATAATCTCTTTAACCCAGAAGGTGCAATTGCTGAAGCTGAACACTTAGCCGCCGAAGCTTTTGGAGCAAAATCAACTCGGTTTTTGGCAAACGGTTCGACTTGCGGAATTATCGCCGCCATCTTAGCAACTTGCGGCCCCGGCGATAAAATTATCCTACCTCGAAATATCCACTCCTCGGCAATTTCTGGTTTAATTTTATCCGGTGCAATTCCGATTTTTGTCAATCCAGAGTACAACCCGGATTGGGATATTGCCAACAGCATCACCCCAGAAGCCACAGCCGCAGCATTAGAACAACATCCCGACGCTAAAGCAGTAATGATGGTTTACCCAACCTATCACGGCGTCTGCGGAGATTTGCGGGCGATCGCCCAAATTACTCATCAATACAACATACCGTTATTAGTAGACGAAGCCCACGGCGCGCACTTTAACTTTCATCCAAACTTGCCAGAATCGGCACTATCAGCCGGCGCCGATTTAACCGTACAATCAATCCACAAAACCCTCGGTGCAATGACACAAGCATCGATGCTGCACGTCAAGGGCGATCGCATAGATATCCAAAAATTAAATAGAGCATTGCAGCTAGTACAATCTACCAGTCCCAGCTACTTATTATTAGCATCCCTAGACGCAGCCCGCCAACAAATCGCACTCCACGGCGAACAGTTAATGACCAAAACTTTACAGCTAGCAGAAAAAGCGCGATCGCGCATCAGTCAAATTCCAGGCTTATCAGTTTTAGAACCCTTAAATACACCGGGTTTTGCAGCATTAGATCGAACCAGGCTAACCGTAAAAGTATCAGATTTAGGAATCACAGGATTTGCCGCCGATGATATTCTGCACTCTCAACTCGGAGTCACCGCAGAATTACCAATGCCGCAACATCTAACATTTATTATCAGCTTGGGAAATACAGAATCCGATATTGACAATCTAGTTAAAGCTTGTACTCTTTTAAAAGTCACATCTGACACAATTGTCAATAAGTCTTTGATGGGCGGGCAAGATGCCCACCCCACAATTAAATTCACTCTTTGTGGCACAGGCATCTTGCCTGTTCTTGAAAATCGTGCAACATCTCACTTAGATGGAAGAAGTCAGAAAGAAGACGAGATTTTCTCCTTCCCCCGATTTTCCCCTCCCCCACTCTCCCCCCGCGAGGCCTTCTTTTCCTCAACCGCAACAGTAGCAGCAGACAAAGCATTCGATCGCCTGTGCGCCGAACTCATCTGTCCCTATCCCCCAGGAATACCCGTTTTGATGCCCGGTGAAATCATTACCCCAGAAGCCGTTGACTACCTGCAACAAATCCTTGCCGCCGGCGGAAAAATCACAGGTTGTAGCGATAGAAACCTCCAAACTCTCAAGGTTGTGCGAAAGTAAAGATTAAGGCTGGGGGAAATAGGGAGAATTTCTACTTCTTCCGCGAGTTCCAACTTCGGTCTTGCTTCAATCAAAAATCAAAAATCAAAATATAACTATGCTTTGGCCCTACGTCACTCCAGGCATCCCGGATGACTTATTTGAACGTTTACCGGGAATTCCCATGAGTAAGCGAGAAGTCCGACTGCTGTTACTCTCCCACCTGCGGCTGCAAGCCGATTCAGTCGTGTGGGACATCGGTGCAGGTACTGGTACGATCGCCGTAGAAACAGGTTTGCTGTGTCCCAAAGGTCGGATTATCGCCGTCGAAAGGGACGAAGAAGTAGCAAGCTTGATTCGCAGAAATTGCGATCGATTCGATCTCGACAACGTAGAAGTCATAGAAGGCAGTGCCCCGGAATGCCTCAAAAACCTGCCCCAACCCCCCCACCGAGTCTGCATCGAAGGAGGTCGCCCCATTAAAGCCATTCTCCAAGAAGTCTGGCGGTACTTGCAACCCCACGGTAGAGTTGTCGCCACAGCATCGAATTTAGAGAATCTTTACGCCCTTTCTGAAGGGTTCGCCGAGTTACAAGTCCGCAACATCGAAGTAGTCCAGTCCGCCGTCAACCGCTTGGAGACTCGTGGCCTCAGCCAAACATTTGCCGCCGTCAATCCCATATTTATTCTCAGCGGCGAAAAGCTGGATTAGAAGTTAGTTGACAGTTGAGAGTTGACTGTTGTTATTGGTTATTGTTAACCAATAACCTTCCAGGCTCGGCCTCCTATGCCCGATGCCCCATTTCCAATGCCCCATTCCCAATGCCCGATGCCCCATTCCCCATTCCCATTCCTAAATGTAATTCTTAATCTTTTTTACGTTCACTTAACCTTCATACTAAGAATAAGGGCGACCCTAGCTGGATTGAACGCCTGAGTTGAAATATTGGATGACCGATTGGGGAGGCGGGGTTGACTGTGCAAGCGAGAAACTCGTGCTCTAGAAAAATCCAAAATCCAAAATCGAATGACCCGCCGCCGTCTGCAAGAGAAATTCATTTTATGCCTTGGTCTCGTATCCTCAGTGGAATAGTTGCGATCGCCCTTGCTTTGGGAATGATTATTTTGGGGGGATGGTACTTCACCGTCGGCTTCGGGATCATCGTTTACCTAGGTCAATTGGAATATTTTCAATTAGCCAGGGCTAAAGGCATTGCACCCGCTGCCAAAACTACCTTAGTTGTCAGTCAAGTTCTGCTAATTACTGCCGCCCTTGCACCGCAACTCGTAGATGCGATGTTTCCCCTAGCTGGAACCTTCATCTGTTTCTACCTGCTGTTCCAACCTAAATTATCGACGATCGCCGATATTGCCGCTTCTATTTTAGGATTGTTCTACGGCGGTTATTTGCCCAGCTATTGGATACGGCTGCGAGTCGGCCTCGATCCAGCCAATCTTGCTACAACCCAACTTTCGCAAGCAGTAGCAAGCAATTTGCCCGTTAACATTTACCCGTCGCCGTCTTGGACAAGTTCCAGCAGCATATCTTTAGGATTGACTTCGCTGCTGCTGTCTTTCCTCTGCATCTGGGCCGCTGACATTGGGGCTTATTTTGTCGGCAAATTCTTCGGCCGCACTAGCCTGTCCCACATCAGCCCCAAAAAAACCGTTGAAGGTGCCGTATTTGGAGTTTGCGGCAGCATCGCCGTGGCCGTCGCTGGGTCTTGGTATTTACACTGGCCGGGGTGGCCGTATACTGGGGCTGCTTTTGGTCTGTTGATTGGCGTTGCTAGCTTGTTGGGAGATTTAACTGAGTCGATGATGAAGCGAGACGCCGGTGTTAAGGATTCGGGACAGTTGATCCCCGGTCACGGCGGCATTCTCGATCGCACCGACAGTTATGTTTTTACCGCACCCTTAGTCTACTATTTTGTCACTTTACTGTTGCCCGCGATCGACTCTTTTTTAATTAATAGGTAATTGGGAATTGGGAATTGGGAATTGGTAAAAACAGTCAACAGTCAACAGTCAACAGTTAACTAACTAAGGTAAAACTCTAATTCCCCCCCGACAAGCAATCTCCCCCGGACTCAAAATAAACTCTTCTATCTCAACTTCCGGCCCAAAATCAATTTTAAAATCCTTGAAATCACTGCTCTTTAATTCTCCATCGAGTTCGATTTCTGGTGCTTCAAACATCAATTCGCGACCGCTGGCTATCCGCAAACCAGTCCGCAATACCAAAGGAATTTGTGTACCGCCAGCGCGCAAAATTGTCGCCGAAAGCGTCAACAAACCCGCCTCAATTGCGATCTGCGAATTTTGCAACTTCAGCGACTTTTCCCTATCTGTCAGTGGCAGCATAGGCAGCAAAAATTCGCTCAAAGCATCAGCAAGTAAAGGCGCTTTCAGTGAGGCATTCAAATCCGCTTGGCTAAGCCTCAAAACCCCTGCCACGGGAACAGATTCGAGGAGGCGTAGCGGTTTGCCTTTGAGAGCTTGACCGAGGTTGATGCGAATGCCGCAGCCCTCTATGGCAACTTCACTGAGGTGTAGTCCTTTATACACAGCACCGCTCGCGGCAGCCGTTACCTTGGGGATCGCACCGCTGAATAGTTGTCGATCACTCCCCTCAATTTTCACCTTCAACTCGTCAACCTGCTCAACTTGCGATCGCAGCCACAACTGCACCGCCGGAGACAGCACCGCGCTCGCGATCCGGCTGCCTGGACTCGGCGAAGGTCTCCCCGGCTGCTCGCCGAGATTAACAGTCCCACCAGAGCCACCAGCCCCATCTCTATTGTCAAATTGAAGAGAGTTTCGATCGACAGTCATAAACAATTTCAGAATATAAACCTTAATATTCAAGCACAGAAATTTAACTAGAACTTGCACATCCGGCCTCAAAAACCCGGTTTCTGCACAGATAGACCGCTATCAACCTCTGATTTTCCTTAGAAACCGGGTTGATGAAAACAAGTCCGATTAACTCCAAAATCAAGCAGAAATCTAGCATCAGCAACGCCAGAAGCAGAAAAATTCTCACCTTTCCCCCTTTGGGATCTTTGGGTAGCTCACGAGTTTTGCGATCCCCAGGAAAAATTCGCGATCGAGCGTATAAATTTAACCAGCAGTACGGGATTTATGGTAGTGTTGGTTTATGGTCGGGTCAGACCCACACCTTTCAAACCAGCCGCAAACCAACGGTGCAAACCTGTGCCTGCCACGAGTCTTTTCCTCGTAGTTTTTGCACAGCATTCAGGGTAATGCCATCAGGACAATCTGCACCGGGCACAAGGAAAATCTGTGCCAGGCCGGGCGTCCTGTAATAATTGGGCAGCATTATAATTTATTCCCAACCAGGAATTGAGCATTGCTAGTACGGTTAATCAATTAACCGTGTCGTGTTTCCTCCCCACCGTTGGCTCGTTGGGGATTTCCACACTCCCGTCATGTCTGATGAAAGGCTGCAAAAAATCCTCGCCCAGTGGGGCATTGCCTCTCGCCGTCTTGCAGAACAGATGATTGTAGCTGGACGAGTCCGAGTTAATGGCAATATTGTTCGCTTAGGAGAAAAAGCGAATCCCGATCACGATCTCATCCAAGTCGATGGAGTCCCGGTGAAACCAACGGATCGACCCGCAAAAGTCTATCTGTTGCTCAACAAACCGGCAGGCGTAGTTTCTACTTGCAGCGATCCCAGATCCCGATCGAAAGTTCTCGACTTGCTGCCACCACAACTGCGCTCCGGTCAAGGCATCCACCCCGTAGGACGCTTAGATGCAGATTCCACCGGCGCCCTCTTGCTCACCAATGATGGTAAGCTGACATTTTGTTTGACCCATCCGCGTCACTCGATCGCCAAAACTTATCAGGTTTGGGTACTGGGCGATCCCCCGGAACGCATACTACAAACGTGGCGTCAGGGCATCATCTTGTCCGGCAGAAAAACTTTGCCCGCGAAAGTTAAAGTTATCGATCGCGCGCGAGACGAAACTCTGTTAGAAGTCATTCTATCAGAAGGCAGAAACCGACAGATTCGGCGAACAGCCGAGCTGTTGGGATATCCCGTGGTGCGCCTGCACCGCACAGCCATTGGCCCGATTCAATTGCAGCGGCCTGGTTCGCCAATATTGCCACCAGGCTGCTGCCGACCCCTAGAAGATGCGGAAATTATTTATTTATGGAATCTAGTCAACCTAACATCAATAAGCGTGCCAGTAAATTCCCAGGAGCACAGCATATGACAAAGAATTTATTGTTTTTATTCTTCAAAACAACTAAGCAGAAATTGCACTCCCAAGAACCAGAAACAGCTCAGAAGAAGCTAGCGGAAATTGGAACTCAACTCCGTCAGTACCGCGAACAGCAATCTATTTGTTTAGACAAAGTAGCCGTGGTAACAATGATTCGGCGGAATCTGCTGCAAGCCATCGAGGACGGCCAACTAGACCAACTTCCCGAACCCGTCTACACTCAGGGTTTGATCAAGCGCTACGCTGAAGCAATGGGTTTGGACCCAACTCAGTTTGGCGAATTTTTCCCGATCGAACCGCCAGCCCGATCGAGAACCAAGCTATCCTGGCAAGATGGGCCTCAGTTGCGGCCGATGCACCTCTACCTCTTTTACACATTTCTAATTATCTGTTCGGTCAATGTCTTATCTCAGTTGATCAGCGGTTCTGTTACCGCAAAAAACGGTGCGGTAGCCGAAGAACAAGCCCTTGGGCAGAAAGAACAAGCCCGTTTAGCTGCTGAGGCATCGAGATCCTCACAAAATCAGAAACCGGATAGTTACGCCGCGGTGGAAGCAGCAAGAACAGGTAAAAATTTAGATAAATCTGGCAATAAACCAGTGATGGTTAGCGTCACTTTTAAAGCAGACTCGTGGATGCAGGTTGAAGTCGATGGCAAAACAGAGTTTGAAGGAATTTTGCCTTCAGGGACTGTTCGCACCTGGGGGGCTCAAAAGCAATTGGTAGTGGTAGCAGGTAACGCCGGCGGGGTAATGGTTGCTGTTAATAACGGACAAGCCGAACCACTCGGAGATCCTGGAGTCGCCAAAGAAGTTGTTTTTAAAGCCAACGAACTCAAGCCTTCAGCACCGCCCAAGAATGAAGGTTGAGTGTTAATGGGTAATAGGTAATAGCGGGTAGTCCACAGCTTTTAATTAGAATGTGCGTCTTGATTCACTCATTACCAATTACCAATTACCGATTAACAATTACCCATTAGATTAATTCCGGTTGCATCGAAATAGTCAAATCCAGTCAACAATCAACAATTACGGATGGAGGGTGCAACCGGAATCGATCTAATTCATCTGCGTTTATCTGTGTTGCATCTGCCCTCATCTGCGGCAAAAAAAGAGAATTTCTCTGGTCGCAGATGACAAGGGATTGACGCTGATTCACGCAGATAAAGAGTATAGAAATAGGAATAATTCCGATGCTAACAGATTTGATATTACCCATTAACAATTACCAATTACCCCTTGCCGACGATCAATGTTTATTAGGAGCGCGCCCAGAGATGTAAGTCATGCTTTTGAGCTGATCCCGCACTTCCCAATTCAAAGCTTCGGGTCGATACCGCCAACCCCAATTTCCCTCTGCTTTCCCCGGAAAATTCATCCGCGCGTCTGTACCCAAACCCAACAAGTCTTGATACGGCACAATTGCCAAATTAGCAATCGAAATCCAACCCATGCGGATTAAAGACCAGTGGATTCCTTGGGGATCGATGCAGCCCAAATAACGCAAAACCTCATCTCTTTCGTAGTTTGACAGTTGATTGAACCAGCCGACAGTCGTGTCATTGTCGTGGGTGCCGGTGTAAACTACGCAGTTGCGATCGTAGTTGAAAGGCAAAAAAGGATCGCCAGGGCCCGCACCGAAAGCAAACTGCAAAATCTTCATTCCCGGAAACTCGAACCGATCGCGCAAAGCTTCCACTTCTGGAGTAATTACTCCTAAATCTTCAGCGATAATCGGCAAGTTGCCAAACTTCTCGTTAATTACATCCAACAAAGCTGTTCCCGGCGCTTTAATCCACTCTCCGTACATCGCAGTTTCTTGCCCGCGCTTCACCGCCCAGTAAGCCTCAAATCCTCGAAAGTGGTCGATCCGAGTCACGTCTACATAAGCGAAAATCGCTTCAAAACGCTGCACCCACCACTCGAAATTATTTGCTTGCAACTTCTCCCAATTGTAGACGGGGTTGCCCCACAATTGACCTGTACTGCTGAAGTAATCAGGGGGAACTCCGGCCATTAAAGCTGCTTCTCCGGTGGCTTCATCCAAGCAGAAAATTTCTGGATGAGACCACACATCCGCGCTGTCGTGAGCTACATAAATCGGAATGTCGCCAATAATTTTAATGTCCCGCAGGTTGGCATAGCGTTTCAACTCCGTCCACTGGCGAAAAAACTCAAACTGGACGTATTTGTAGTAAGAAATCTCAGCATTTAGCTGCTGGCGCCACTTCTCTAGCGACTCTGGTTCTCGACGGGCAATTTCTGGTTCCCAATTGTTCCAGCTAACACCGCCAAAGTTATCTTTTAGTGCCATAAATAAGGCGTAATCTTCCAGCCAACTCTCTTTGCTTTCGCAAAAAGCTGAGAATTCTTTTTGCTGGATCGGCGATCCTTTTGCTTTGAAGTTTTCGCAAGCTTTTTTGAGCAAAGGCACTTTCAGAGCGATCGCCCGCTCGAAGTCTACATAATCCAGCGGAAATTCTGGTAAATTAGCGAAGTCTTCATCTGCGAGCAATTGATCGTCCCGCAGCAGTTCTGGGTTGATCAGCAGCGGATTTCCCGCCATTGCGGAATAGCACGAATAAGGAGAATTGCCGTATCCTGTCGGCCCCAGCGGCAATACCTGCCAGTATTGCTGGTCACTCTCTACTAAAAAGTCAATAAAGCGATATGCTTCTATTCCCATGTCTCCAATGCCAAATCGACTGGGAAAGGATGTGGGGTGGAGTAGAATGCCGCTCGATCGGGGAAAAAGCATAATCTATCTAAAGATATAGGATTTAAACATTGACAATTTGACCGATATTCCCCATCACTTAAACTTCGCAGTTTTTAGGGCGATTATCAGGGCAAATACTTTTGTGATTGTCTCATATTTTCTGCGGGAACGTGCTTGCCAAATATTTCTTTTGGGTTCTACTCACCAGTTTAGAGTAGAGCCCAAAACATCAAAATCTGGAGTTACGCGATCGCCTCGCTTTCGCAACTAGGTTTTTTTACCCAGGCTCGTTTGCTGCCACAAAGTAGTTTGGTCGATCGCACCTGGTTTCTGCCTAAGTTTTGAAGATAACTTTTCTTTCGCTTTCGCCCTATCTCTCTGCAGTAGTAAATTGCCCGCCAAAAATCAGCAATCGCTTAAGCAGATCAAATGCACAAATCAGCCGACTGTTTTGTATCTCAAAAAACAGTCGGCTGCGGGATTACCTGAAATGAGCCTGAGTTTAAGCTTGCTTGTTCAACAATTTCTGCACTTGTTTGAGAGCTATAGTGCCGACGTTGTAAGCAGCCCAGCCGCCCGCCAACAATACGGGCATCAATACTATTAGTATGCGGAAGTCAAAATCCATGAGTTCTCCTCCTAAAGTTTTTTAACAAATTCTCATAATCTATTTGTATCTCATTTTGTCGCCATTCTCCTGACTCTTTAAGCAAATATTGTCGCCTTTAAAAGTTCCTCTGCCACTGGCAGCCGGATACGCAGGAGGACATCGCTCCGGAGGAATTGAGAGCGAAAGCGAAACTCCAGGGCGGGCGATCGGCATTCGCTGCACCAATTATCCCACAATCTGTTTCGCAATCCCTTCCACAACCTTAGTTAGAGGGTCGTTAGGGAAGTGCAGCGCAAACACTCCCTTGCTGCCGAGCAGCATCATCTTGTCGCTGTGGGGCAGTACCCCTGCCACTGGGATGTTGTAAATACTCTCTACTTGCTGCTTCAAATCCTCGAAATCCAGGGATTCTGGGGCTTTATTGATCGTCATCAAAATCTTGGGAACTTCTAATTTGCGGGCCACATCTACCGTGACAGCCGTTCCCTGAAAATCTTGCTGATCCGGACGCAGAATCAGCAGCAAGATGTCGGAAATGGTGATGCTGAGGAGGGTTTCTTCGTTGAGCCCCGGGTGCGTGTCTATAAATAGGTAGTCTAAGTTCAAAACCTCGATCAGTTCTTGAAAGCCGTCGGTAAGCAGTCCCACATCGTAGCCTTCGCGCAAAACTCGCGCTATCTCGCCTGCTTTAATGCTCGAAGGAATCAGGTAGAGGTTGCCGTTAGTGGCTAATTTGGGCAGCAGCGAACTCACATTGTAGGCCGTATCCGCGATCGGACACCGGCCCCACAGGTAATCGTTCAGGCAGTGATCCATGTTGCTCTCGCTGAAACCGAACAGCACGTGAATCCCCGGTGATTGAATGTCTGTGTCCACAATGGCGACCCGATTTCCGCCGCGAGCGATAATAGATGCCAGGTTTGCTGTCGTGTTCGATTTGCCAGTTCCGCCCCGGTAAGAGTGGACAGAGATGATTTTGGACATGATCTGCGTATTAGGGTAAGAAACGGCGAGAACCCATTATGATGCAATTCTCGATCGTGCAGTCGAGTTGTCTGTCATTCTTCCTTGCCCCCCAAACTCTCCTTATCTGTTAAACTATCAATCTTTTCATCTTTTATCATCTTTTGGGCGCCCCTGCGCTGCCGCATCTGTTTGGCTTTGGTTTGCAAATCACTGAACTCTTCATCTGGTTGGGTTTCGGCTGAACTAGCATCGTAACCCGCATTAATCGCACCCCTTTTTGACCCGCTTTCCGATTCAGTCACGGGGGCGCGCTGCTTCTGCTGTTTGGCTTTTTCCTGCAACTGAGCTAGGTATTCGTCTGTCTGACTTTCGGCCTTGGGGATCTCTGCGGTACTGGCAGTTATTTCTTGGGGTTCGGAAGGTGTTTTTCCAGAGGTTTCTTGTTTGCTAATTCTCAGTTTATCTTTCTTTTGCTGCAATTCTTTAAAGAAATCAGATTCTGTAATTTCTGCGACTTGCTGTTCTTTTTTGGCTTGGTCTATTTCGATTTTGAAGACTTGTTTTACTCGATCGCTAATTGCTTTCCCGTATCCGGCTTTATTAAATCTCTCTGCTGATACAATGCTACCGCCAGTTAAAATTAATGCTAAGGCTGGCGCTGCCACAGGCACCCACCCTCCCAACAGAAAAATCCCAAAGCCGATCGCGCAGCACCCGGACAGCATTGCTGCGAATGTCCCCCCCAACTTCGCTGGGTGAGCTATCCGCGATGCCAAGGTTCCTCCCACAATGGACCATCCCGAAATCCACAAGATTTCTGCCCATTCCGGCCAAAACCAAAACATCGGTCTGTTGTCTAAAACTGTACTCAAAATTTGGCTGACTACTTGTGCGTGTGCCACGATCCCCGGCATGAATTGCTTGTTTTGCTGTTGCCCACTGTAAGGAGTATAAAAGAAATCTTTAACGCTGTCTGTGGTGTAACCGATGAGAACTATTTTATCTTTAACTAACTGCGGGTCAACTTTCCCTTCTAAAACATCCGTAATTCTGACTTGGTTTGCGACTTGCCGCCTGGAACGATAGTTAATTAATATTTGATATCCCCTGGTATCGACATTTGTGTATCCTCCGTCATTGCTTTCTAGTTGTTTTAATTGGGTTTTCCCCAGCCATAAAGATTGATCTGGTGCCAGTTTGGGATAAATTTTTTGCCCTTCCAGGTAGCGGAGTGCTAGCTTGAGGTTGAAGGAATATAAAACTTGAGAGTTGTCATTGCAAAGATGTTTTTTTACCGAGGATTTGCCCTCCATTCTCGGTGGTTTCATAAATAATAAAGACCTGCGGAGTATGCCGCCAGGATCGATTCCGAAATCTGCAAATCCCACCCGGTTTTCTGGCATTCCCGGCGGAGGCGGAGAACCGGGATTGTCCGGGCCCCCGTCGGTGACTAAACATACCCCGATAATTAGATCGCTTTTTTGTAAAACTTTAGTTAATTCCTCGCGCCCGTTTCCTAAAGGTACGTCTCGCAGTACATCTAAACCGATGACAGCAGGCTGCATTTTTTCCAGTTTTTGTAAGATTTCAGCTATTTTGCGATCGGATATCGGCCACTGGTTCAGTTTCTGAATGTCTGCTTCGGTAATCCCCACAACTAACAAGCGCGAGTCTGGCTTTTCGTCGGGACGCCACCTCACCATTTGGTCGTAAGCGCTTAATTCTATTGGTTCGAGTATTCCTAGCTGTCTGGCCCCCATCAAGGATAATGTTACTGCCGCGCTGGCAATTAATACAGACTTAGCAAATGCTAGTGATGGTTTATACATTTGACTCAATTGAGCCGCTGCCGATAGAATTTTTTTAGATATTTTACTCATTATCCCAGCATAAAAGTTTGACTCGTTTCTGGAACAGCAGTTGTTTCACATTTCCCGCCTGCTGGAGACTTCCTCCATCTTAGAACACTCGGAAATTCCGACCGCTTTGTTACAAAAATTTACAGTACGTGGCGAGCAAATGTATACAATGATACTTGCGATCTAGGCAACCTGATGTTTGCGACAGAGAATCGACTTGCCGCTCGAATTAATTAATGTTATTGATGATATGTCAAGGTTTAAATTGTGTATCTGCGCCCTCGACTAGCATCTCAAAAATATTTGTCGCCATCAGCGAATGGCTGTGTTTGCAATTATAGTGAAAGGTACAACAAAATGAAACGTTTTCTACATGGGGCTACACTTGCGGTCGCCGTATCTGCGATCGCAGCTACTATACCCAGTTCACTTGCACCGATGCGCGCACAATCCCAGCCGCTTCTGCTGAGTCAAAATGTTAATTTCAAGCCTCCCGACGTAACAGCCCCCGCCAACCGACAAGGAGGGGCACATCGCGGCAACAAGCTTTGTCCAGCGGGTTTATCTATTACTCCTTTAGTGCCTCCAACTAATATCGGTTTAACCCTAACAGATTCTCCCACAATTTTTGTCTATATTCCTAACACCTCGCCCGAAATAGAGTTTACTTTGCTCAACGAAAAGGAGGACAAAGTGGTCTATGAAAAAACGTTTAAAGTTGACAAATCCGGGATTGTTGGAGTTAGTATTCCTGCTACCGTGGACAACAATAAATCCCTTGAAGTTGGCAAGCGATACGTATGGTCGTTTTCGATGGTTTGCGACCCCCAAGACCGATCGGCGGATGTAGTTGTTAAAGGGTTCGTGCAGCGAATTGAACCGCAGGCAACTCTCAAGAGCGCTCTGGCAAATCCCGACCCGATGACTAGGCTCAACGTTTATGCTCAAAATGGGATTTGGTACGAAACTCTCGCTACTTTAGCCCAAATGCGGCGCCAGACACCGGGGGATGCGAGGCTGACAGCCAAGTGGACGCAATTATTGCAGTCCCAAGGACTGGGATCTGTTGCAGCTCAACCACTGGTTGCACCTCTTTAAATCTCGTTATTTCCGGAAATTTGGTCGGTCTGCCCATGGCGATGTGAAAATTGACCCATTTACTCGATCGCGCCCGGGGCTAAAACTCCGGGTTAACATTTAGAAATACGCTCTATAAATATTTCTACAAGTGGGTGAAAAAATGAAACGTTTTATACATTTTACTGCACTGGCGATGACTGTATTGGCGATCGTCGTTACTCTCCCCAGTTTGCTTACACCGATGCAGGCTGTGCCTGCACCCATTCTGCTGAGTCAGAATGTTAATTTCAAACCTCCCGATGTAACAGCCCCCGACAACCGGCAAGGGGGGACGCATCGAGGCTGTAAGTTACGGGAGGGTTTATTCATTACTCCCTTAATACCTGAAAGCAATATTGGCTTAACGCTAACAGAGTCGCCAACATTTTTTGTATATGTTTCTCAACCGGCGGCTCAAGTAGAATTTATTTTGCTAAACGCAGATG
The DNA here is from genome assembly GCF_036701485.1 of Microcoleus sp. Pol11C3. Classification (NCBI taxonomy): domain Bacteria; kingdom Bacillati; phylum Cyanobacteriota; class Cyanophyceae; order Oscillatoriales; family Microcoleaceae; genus Microcoleus; species Microcoleus sp. Pol11C3. The sequence continues at coordinate 48,135 of NZ_JAUBQW010000028.1, forward strand.
AATCCGAAGTAGTTTACGAAACTACTTTAAAAAATGACAAAGCCGGAATTGTTGGAGTTAGCCTTTCTGACAAAGACAAGACAAAAAATATTGAGGTTGGTAAGCGATATGTGTGGTCGTTTGCACTAGCCTGCGATCCTCTGGAGCGTTCTGGGGATTATATTGTTAAAGGATGGATGCAGCGAATCGAACCCCAGGCAAATCTCAAGAAGGATTTGGTAAATCCCGACCCTATGGCTAAGGTGATTGCTTATGCTAAAAATGGGATTTGGTACGAGACTCTTGCTACTCTAGCCGAAATGCGGCGCCTCGCACCCGATGATTCGCGGCTGACGACCGAGTGGGCGCAATTGTTGCAGTCCCAAGGACTAGAATCGATTGCCGCTCAACCGCTTGTTCAGTCTTTTTAATAACCACTGTTCACCAATCATTGCTGAGTGTTTGCATAGTCAATTCTTCAATTGTTCAATCCAGTGACCGAAAGCAGCCAGGATACAAGCCCCCGTCTTTATCCTCGCACAACCAAAAAATAGTATCCGATAACAAGTCTCCGGATTCATCAGTGATATCGCTTTGTTCAATTCTCAAATTCTCCAATTCTTCAATCCAAAATCTAAAATCTAAAATCTAAAATCGATTGATGGCTAATAACTTTCCGACAATTCTAGCTCTTGATTTTGACGGTGTGATTTGTGACGGACTAATCGAATATTTCCAAACCGCTTGGCGTACCTACTGTCACATCTGGAAACCAGTCGAAACAGTACCAGATCCAGATTTAGCTTTGAGTTTTTACCGAGTGAGGCCCGCCATCGAAACTGGTTGGGAAATGCCACTGCTGATCCGCGCATTACTGACAGGGATTTCCCCAGAGGAAATTTTGCGGGAGTGGTCTAATATAGTACCGTATTTATTGACTGAAAATAATTTAAAAGCGCAGTCTGTCGGCGCTATGTTAGACGGATTGCGCGATAATTGGATTGCTGAGGATTTATCTGGGTGGCTGTCTTTGCACCGCTTTTATCCAGGGGTACTCGATAGGTTGCACTCGTTGCAGGATAGTTCGGTGAAAGTGGCGATCGTCACTACAAAGGAAGGCCGTTTTGTGCGGGAACTTTTGCAGCTAGCAGGCGTACAAATGCCATCAGAGTTGATTTTCGGTAAGGAATACAACAAGCCTAAACACCAAATTTTGCGGGAATTTTTGTCTGCGTCTGGCAAAGATTCGACTATTTGGTTTGTGGAAGATAGGTTAAAAACTTTGCTGTCGGTGAAGCAGCAGCCGGATTTATCTCAGGTGAGGTTGTTTTTGGCTGATTGGGGTTACAATACTTTGCCAGAACGCGAATCTGTGGCTCAAAATCCACCCGTTCAATTGCTTTCTCTGTCGCAGTTTGCCGGAGATTTTGCCGATTGGCTGCCGATCGAATGTTGATGTTAGATTTGTTTACAGGTGTGATTTTTTTCGCTTCTCAGAGTCAAGAAAAAAATCACAAAAATTTACATCTTTTTTGTTGACTTTTGCGGCGTAGACATGGTATAATCTTATTAATGGGATGGTGAAAAAAATAATATTTTTTTCACCATCCCATTAATAAGATTAATATAACATAAATCCTTCAAAAAAGCAAGGCAATCGAACGAAAAAAAAAGGTTTTTTTTTAATAGACTATTGTCAGGTACTCTTGACCTCAAAAACCGTTTTTTTTACTATTTCTGCAGGCGTGCACGAAGTGCTTTAGTCTATCAAACCGCGTGTATGACAAAAAACCAAGCTTCGGAACCCAAAAATTGAAAAGTGTTTTGATAATTTCTCCGCTTGAAAGCTTTCTAATATTGAGACTTAAAACCCATGCTCGATTTAACTAAAGCAGCCAAGGCAATGCAGGGAATGAGCCAACATTTGAATGTGGAAGCTCAAGCGGCTCGGCAGCGTTTGGAAGTGGCTCAGAATTTGCTGGTAAAGGCTGCAGGCGAACAGGAAAAATTGGTGGAATTGCAAGAGAATTGGCGCGATCGCACTTTATTCAATGCTGCCACGCCGATCGAGCGATTGTCCGATCGTACCTACATCACCGCACCCCCCGCCGCCCACACAGTCTTTGCCACCGACGGATCGCAAATTTCCCCCAACCATCACGAAATAGCCTACTGTTACCTGCTAAACGTCGGCACAGTCATGCTGCACTACGGACAAAGCCGCCACCCAGTTTTAGACAGCGTACCCGAGGTTTTCTACAAGCCAGAAGACTTGTACGGTTCCCGCCAGTGGGGAATTAGAACCGAAGAATGGATGGGATATCGGCGGGCCGTTTCCGAAGCAATAGCCTTAGCAGAAATGGGCTGCAATTGGGCAAAAGTTAACGACCATAAATTGCCCGCGCCAGCTTTAGCAATGGTAGACGGTTCCCTGATTTATTGGTTTTTGGAACAGTTACCCAGCGAAGCGCGCGATCAAATTTTGCTGCCAATTTTAGAAGCTTGGGACAAGTTGCGTTTAGCAGGGATTCCGCTGTTAGGATACTTAAGCGCTTCTCGCAGCAGCGAAAGCTTATCTTTTTTACGGTTTGAAGCTTGCACCCACGAAGTACCAGACTGCATGACAAATTGCCCGAACGTCGGATTTGCAGCCACAATTTCTTTCGCCGAAAAAGCACCTTGTCAAGAATTTGAACCTCTGCGGGATGCCATATTATGGGCAACAATCCTCTCACCGGGACAAAGAAGCCCTTTGTGGAAATCCCAAGCTCGAATTTTAGATTTGTACGGTCTTAATTCCGTCTATTTCTGTTACGTTCACGTCGGTACAGAAATTGCTAGAATAGAAGTGCCGGAATGGGTAGCACAAGATAAAGCACAGCTAGATTTAGCTTTGGGAATGATGCTCGCTCAGGTACACAAAGGCGGCGGCTATCCGGTGACGCTAGCAGAAGCTCACAATCAAGCGGTAGTCACGGGGGGTGATCGAAGTCGCTTTTTCGCTTTGTTAGAGCAGCAAATGATTAAAGCCGGCTTAAAAAATGTCGGAATTTCTTATAAGGAAACACGGAAGCGCGGCAGTATTGCTTAAAGTAATAAGTAGAGTAATCTTGGACGCAGAAACCGGGTTTTTACGGAAATATTGCATTTAAGCCTTTAACACAGATAAAAAACCCGGTTTCTTTGGTATTGATGCGTAAGTTATGTAGAGTTAAAATAAAGTTAAAAATGTTATATGCCAATAGAACTAATTATCTTAATTGCCTCGTTACTTGTATCTTGGCTGGTGTTTAATTGGGCTTTTAAAGTGTTGAAAGCTAGCATCGGGACAGCGATTGCTTTAGCAGCAATTGTGCTGGCGATGCAGTTATTGTTTGGCATCGGCCCAAATCAGCTTTTCCAACATATAATTCACTTGCCGGAAACCCTGTGGAAAATGATTTCGGGCAAGTGATCCGATTTGAGATTTGAGATTCTTTTAGATACCCGACTTTTTCCAGAAGTCGGGTATCTGAGGATTCCGAAAATTTTCCCTCTTCCTTCTTCCCTCTTCCTGACATCCGTTACATCCGTTACAGAATCCGTTGCCGAACTTCCTGCTTCCTTCAGATATTAACTTCCCAGCATTTGCAACTTGTACAAACTGGCATACAACCCTTGTTGCTGCAACAATTCTTCGTGGCTGCCAGATTCTACTAGCTGCCCGCGTTTGAGCACTAAAATACGATCGACATTTCGGATAGTCGAGAGCCTGTGGGCAATAATTATCGCCGTTCTGTCCGCCATCAAACGCTCTAGAGCTTCTTGAATTAAAGCTTCCGTCCCCACATCCAAACTAGCAGTTGCCTCGTCTAGCACTAAGATACTCGGATTGCGAATAGCGGCGCGAGCAAACGCTAATAATTGCTTTTGTCCCCCCGAAAGATTCGTCCCCCGTTCCCGCAATTGCGTATCATAACCTTGAGGCAACTGTTCGATAAAACGGGCAACATTTGTCTTTTCTGCTGCTGCTTGAATTTCCTCAATCGAGTAATTTTCTCCCAGGCTGATATTGCTCTTCACGTCACCAGCAAAGAGAAAGCCATCTTGGATAATTACGCCTATGTGCCTGCGTAACTCTGCTTGAGGTAAATCTCGAATATCGACATGATTAACCAGAATCCGTCCTCGGCTAGGTTCGTAAAGGCGGCAGAGAAGACGGATAATTGAACTTTTGCCTGCACCAGTGGGGCCAACTAATGCTACTTTTTCGCCGGATTTGATGGTGAAATTGAGGTTTTGCAGGACATATTCGTCTTTTTTGTAAGCAAACCACACGTTGTCAAATTGGATTTCTCCCGATTCATAATTCTGCGATTTGGCATTTTCTCCCCCCCGAAGCTTGGGGGGGTTGGCGGGGGGTAATTGGGGATTGTTAGGCAATAAACGATATTCGGAACTTGGTGGATTTTGATGATCTGCCAATTCTCGATCGAACGGAGACAAGTTGTAAGCCGTTGCCTCTGGATGTCCAGTTATCAACAACGGTAAATAACCTGCCCTTCTTCCTTCTTCCCTTTTCCTTCTTCCTTCTTTCTTCTTCCCTATTTCTTCTTCCTTCTTCCCGCTAGTTGGATCTTTAATTTCGATCGGTTCGTTGAGAATATCGCTAATCCGTTCGACAGCGGTAAATCCGGCTTGAATTGCAGTGAATTTCTCAGCAAATTGCCGCAGCGGATCGAAAAGACGCTGAGCAAATAAAATAAATGCCGAGAGAGTACCGAAGTTAAGATTACCGGCTAAAACCCTTTGGCCACCCATCCACAAAACGGCTGCAATCGCTACTAAAGCAATCCATTCTAATGTCGCAGATACGGCTGAGTCGTAAAATATAGTTTTGTCAACTGCTTTAATGTAGCGTTTATTCGTGACGCGAAACAATTCAGAGTTGAATCTTTCGCGGCGGAATAGCTGCACTACGCCAATACCAGTCAAGTTTTCTTGCAGTTGTGCGTTGAGATCCGAAAGTTCTTCTCGGGTAGTGTAATTTGCTATGCGATATTGGTACTGAAAATAAATGATGACTGCGGTAATTGGTATCATCATCAGCACCAACATTAAAGCTAGTTGCCACTGCATGGTAAACATGAAAATGGCAATTACTAAAATTGAAAATAAGTCGCTGACAATGCCGATTGCTCCTGAAGAGAAAACCTCTCCCAAAGCTTCTACATCGCTGGTGAGACGAGTCATCAATTTACCTACAGGAGTGCGATCGAAAAATCTGACTGCTAGCGATGTGACGTGGGCGAACAAATCATTTCTAATATCAGTAGTAATTATTTGCCCTACTTTCGTAACGAAATAGCCTTGAACTGATTGCAGTGCTAATCTAAGTGTTATAGTTAGCATCAGCAAAATAGCCAAAATATTCAATGCAGCAGATAGCGGCAATCCTCGCAAGAATTCGTAGGTAGGTTCCGAGCGAATTACGGAAATAGCCTGTCCGATGAGAATGGGTTGAATTGCTCCTGAGACTGCTAGCGGTACTAATAGTGCGATCGAAATAATCAGCAAGCGTTTGCTGCGGGTTGCGTAAGATGCCAACCTCATGAATAACCGCCAGTCTGTTTCCTGGCCGGATTTGTTTTTGGTGTCTGCTACTGGTGAGGAAATTGTCATTGATGGCAAAAACTGTACAATATATCTAGTTAGTAATTGTAACAAATAAAATGAATATTTGGCACTACTATCAGTAACAGGCAAGATGCCTATTTCACAAAGAGTGTTTTCTTGTAACAGCAAGTTGGGTTGAGGAACGAAACCCAACCAAAATGTTTGTAGACAGACAAAACTGGTATTAGAATCTACTGGTAGAAGTTATATTTATCATGCAAGAGATAGAGACAGCCCGATTGTATCTGAGACAATTTACGCCGGAAGACTTAGACGATCTGTACCGCATCTACAGCGACTCGGAAGTGATGAAGTATCTGAGCGAAGGCGTCAGAAATAGAGAAGAAACAGCAGCCGATTTATTTGGGATAATCGCTGATTGGGAAAAAAACGCTTTCGGTTTGTGGGCTGTTGTCAATAAAGAAAATAACCAATTGATCGGCGACGGGGGGCTTCGCTTCTTAGCCAAAACACCTGAAGTAGAAGTCAGTTACGTGTTAGCAAAAGCCTATTGGGGGAAAGGTTTAGCATCGGAAGTTGCAGCGGCTAGCCTCCAGTACGGATTTGAAGTATTGAAACTAGAAAAAATTGTTGCTGTTGCAGATACCGCAAACAGATCCTCGCGGCGGGTAATGGAAAAAGTGGGGATGAGATACCAGCATAACCTCGACCATTCCGATCGAGTATATAGTCATTTCAAATAAGTATGAGACACTATTCATGCACAATAAGCACGAATAATTTCATCAAGAGATGTGCCA
>NZ_JAUBQW010000253.1:0-3161 GCF_036701485.1 Microcoleus sp. Pol11C3
CTGAGTTTCACACGTTTGAGCTTGTTAAGAAAGTCCCTCTTGACTTTCTATCGCTCTTCTTAACTTGTCACCAATGACTGCTGGCTAACAAGGGCTATGATCCAGATCGGGGTGTGATTTACCCCCTCAATGCCGAGGGGAAGAGCGCTTTCAGTTGACAGTTGACAGTTGACAGCTTGCCATGAGCGAAGTCGAAGGGTTGACCGCAAGAGGGCGACCTCTACCTGGAAGGAAGAGGATTGGAGTAATGAATAGTCTTCTTTTAATTTTTCCCGATCAGGCTTGGGGCTTTAAACCAATTCTTTCTGGTAATTTCACCTCGCCACCGCAAGACCCTGCGAATTTATGATACGGAATTGTACAAAGCCCGTCATTTGATGGAGAAATTTTTCGCCACGATGATCAAGCAGTATCGGGCAATCGCGACGCGCTATCACCCACCAGACGGTGAACTTTCCGGCGTGCGATTCTTCTCGCTGCTGCAGTCATCAGGTTGAATTGATGACACACCCTAAATTAACTTGACAATGCCGTAAACTAATATGCCTGACCTCTTGAGTACCTTCTTTTCAACTAATTTTATTCCTCACGGGCATTGTTACCTCTGGAAACCCGGGTTGGTCTGGCTGCACATAACGTCAGATGCAGTGACTGTCCTCGCTTATTACTCGGTGGCGTTTGCCATTGTTTACTTTACGAATCAGCGTAAGGATCTGCCTGCCCAGACGGTGATGCTGCTGGTGGGTTTCTTTTTTATTTTTGCCCTATGTGGCACAACCCACCTGATGGAAGTAGTGACACTTTGGCACCCCATCTACTGGGTTTCAGGACTGATCAAAGCAGTCACTGGTGCTTGGTCTTTCTATACGTTCACCTTTTTACTGATTCCCTTAATTCCAGTGGCGCTCGATACGCCAAGTCCAGCCCAACTCGCCCTTACTAACCAGCAACTAGAAGAGAGTCGCCGCTGTATCCAGGCGATTAATGTGGAGCTAGAGCAACGGGTGCAGGAACGCACCGCCCAATTGGAAGCGTCTAATCGCACCAAAGACCAATTATTGATGCGCGAACAAATAATTCGGGCAGAGGCAGAGGCTGCCAACCGTGCCAAGGATGAGTTTCTCTCTATTCTTTCTCATGAACTCAGAACTCCTCTCAACGCCATCTTAGGATGGTCAACGATGTTACGGCAGCGAACCCTGAGTGAGGATAAGGTTGTGCGGGCTTTGGAGACGATCGAGCGAAACGCCAAGTCTCAAGCCCAGCTCATCGAAGACATCCTCGATATTTCTCGCATCATTACAGGTAAACTGCGCCTCCAAGTCCGCCCCGTCAACCTCGTGCCCGTGATAGAATCTGCCATTGAGTCTCTAAAATTGGCGGCTGAGGCAAAATCAATTCGCCTGCAAAGCGTGCTCGATTCTGAAGCTGGTCCGCTCTTGGGTGATGCGGCTCGATTGCAGCAAGTTATGTGGAATCTACTTTCTAACGCCCTCAAATTCACGCCTAAAGACGGGCGAGTCGAGATTCGTTTGGAGCAGGTTAATTCTCATGCTGAAGTTACTGTCAGCGACACTGGATCCGGCATCAGCTCGGACTTTCTACCCTTTGTCTTCGATCGCTTCCGCCAGCACGACAGCACCACCACTCGCAGTTATGGGGGGTTGGGTTTAGGGTTAGCCATTGTGCGTCAATTAGTTGAATTGCATGGCGGGACTGTAACCGTCGTGAGTCCAGGGATAGGACAGGGGGCGACCTTTACAGTCAAACTCCCCGTGATGATTATCCATCCACCAGCCAGGGACTCAGAGCGATTAAACTCGATAGTCGAGGCGAAGCCGAGGGTTGAGGCGTCGCCGAGCCTTGAAGGGTTAAAAATCTTAGTGGTAGATGACGAGGCTGACGCGCGAGAGTTGTTGAGTACGATTCTGCAAAAGTATGGTGCTGATGTCCTCGCTGTTGCTTCTGTCAAGGAGGCGTTGACCATTATCGAAACCGCAACGGATCGCAGCCCGGATGTTTTAGTGAGCGATATTGGGATGCCGGATGAGGATGGCTACTCCCTGATCCGCAAGTTGCGACAAGTTGAAGCGCAGCGAGGCGGCCGGCTACCCGCGATCGCGCTGACGGCTTATGCCCGGAATGACGATCGTCGGCAGGCACTATTAGCAGGTTTTCAGATACATTTAACAAAACCCGTAGATGCTGCCGAGTTAGTGGCGGTGGTTGCCAGCCTCACCGGACGTACAAGCAGGTGCTAAAACCCTGGTGTATTGAGCTCGTCCTTTTACTGCTTCTGTTGCAAAACTGTTCAAGAACAAATGTCGCCTTTGAGAGTAATTAATAATGGGGTTCTTGTCAGCTTGGGGTGAAGGCTAGCGGTTGTGCCGAACCCAGCTTGTGAGTGTCTTCTCCAGGACAAACCTCTGTTAACTTGATTCAGGCAACAGGTCTATTGTGCCAAGGATAGGAAGCATTCAGAGTGGTTATCAAATAGAGCCTGCATGAGTGCTACATTCTCTAGGGCGGCAATTTCATCTTTTTTTTGACTGGTAATGGCGATCCAGTTTTGGGGATTGTCGCTCTTCATTAGGGCGATCGCTTTGTCCGCACGATCGAGCTAAGCATTCACTCCCAGGGCGGCGAATTTTTTCCCTAAACTGCTGGTTAATTTCCGACTCCACACCGCTGGGAAAGTCTAGCATTAAGCTGCTACGCAGCTAAACCGATTGTTCTTCAGTCAAATGATTCTTGGCTGGCATATTTAGCTCGCGATCGCTTCCTTCTCTTCTCTACCTATTATACAATATAGCTGCGTAGCAGATTATCATTGATGCAATCAGAAAAACAGGTGAGATTAGAACGAATCTCCCGGGTATTTCCTTGCCGGCGTTACAGCCCCCAGTCGGCGGAAATTACAAAGATTTTTAGATTTTCCTTACTTAACGAACTCACTAATTTGGTTTCCATTAATTACTTACAGCGTATTCCATGTAAATGTAGTGCACTCATTTTAGTAAAGCCGCAAAAAAAATGAAACCTTATTCGATCGGCTCTCCTGACTTTATGGTGTAAAATGTATTTACCAATACATTTGTCGTTATGAGCTTCCATCTAGACCATTTATTAGCCTTGCCTGAAGTTAAGGTTGAAACTTGTAC
>NZ_JAUBQW010000254.1:0-3141 GCF_036701485.1 Microcoleus sp. Pol11C3
ATTGTTCGTAATTCATATTATTAAGCTAATTTTTTATTTTATTTTACCAAAGCGATCGCACTTTCGCAAGAGGTCTACTGTACCAGTTCCTTCATATACGGGAGCGTTGTAATCCATTTCCGTTGTCAAAGATACCCACATATCTTTCAAACGGTTATCCGTTTTATGAACACCAGAATTCAATTTTCTCATACACCAATGCAGCGCACCTTTTTGAATTATTACTCCCGAATTGTTCAAGTTAATTTCCGCTTGCTGAACGAGGGGAATATTCTTAGTGGGATGATAAAACTTATTAGTTTCAGGATTGATGTTATTTTGGATGTACCACAAATCCGTGGGTTCCAAAACCTTGATTTCGTATTTCATAATATACCTCGCCTATTTGCTTAAAATGTGTTAAAGATTTGACCCATGATTTGGGGCTTTTGCGCTCCCGAAATTATCTTGTGAAATTTATCTTTTGCAGACATCATCTGCTACTGTTAAATTATCTAGCTATCTTAGCAATAGCAGACAGCGCCCCTCCACAATTGTTGAGAAAAATTTATGCCTGCGATCGCACAATCTCCCAATTTACCGATTTTACAAGAAATCAACTCAGGATTACCCAATATTTGCGGCTCCGAAGCAGAAATTAAAGCCGCAGCCAATAGCAACGAACCTGTCTTTCTACCTACCACAAATCTGCGCCTCGAGAATATTCAAGCCGGATTCGCCTGCGCCCTGCATATGCACCAACCCACAATTCCTGCAGGTGCAAACGGCGAACTAATCTGCAATCTTCAGAATATGTTTGAACATCCCAACCAAGGAGATAACCACAACGCCGGAGTCTTTGCTTGGTGCTATTCCCGCATGGGAGAATTTATTCCCCAACTGATTGCCGAAGGCTGCAACCCGCGAATTATGCTCGACTATTCGGGCAATTTATTGTGGGGATTGCGCCAAATGGGACGGGACGATATCTTGGATAATCTCAAGCGGATTACCTGCGATCCTCAATATCAACCTCACGTAGAATGGCTGGGCACAATGTGGAGTCACGCCGTCATTCCCTCAACTCCCATTCCCGACATCAAACTCCAAATTCAAGCATGGCAACATCATTTTGCGGCAATTTTTGGCTTGGACGCCCTGAAGCGGGTTAAAGGTTTTTCACCCCCTGAAATGCACTTCCCCAATCATCCTGATACACTTTACGAATACATCAAAGCTTTGAAAGAATGCGGCTATCGCTGGCTGATGGTGCAAGAACATTCTGTAGAAAATCCCGACGGTTCGGGATTGTCGCAAGACCAAAAATATATTCCCAACCGTTTAGTTGCCCGCAATTCTCACGGCGAAACAATCAGCATCACAGCTTTGATTAAAACTCAAGGTTCGGATACGAAATTGGTCGGTCAAATGCAGCCGTATTACGAAGCAAAAGGACGCAATAAACAGCAAATTGGCAATGTCACAGTTCCTTCTTTAGTTACTCAGATTGCCGACGGCGAAAATGGCGGTGTGATGATGAATGAATTTCCCAGCGCCTTTGTCAAAGCTTGGCACGAAAACCGCGAACAAGGCGGCGGAAAATCCGGCGTTGTTGGTTTAAACGGCACTGAATATTTGGAGATAATTGAAGCGGCGGGCGTCAATCCTGACGATTATCCTGTGTGTCAGGGGATTAACCAGCACAAAATCTGGCAGCTAGTCGATCCCGACAGTGCGACGCCGGAAAAAGTGGAAAGTGCGATCGCCCAACTCAAGCAAACAGACCATAATTTTCATATGGATGGTGCTTCTTGGACTAACGATTTGAGTTGGGTGAAAGGCTACGAAAATGTCTTGGAACCGATGAATCTACTCAGCGCTGCATTTCACAAAAAATACGACTCGCTGGTGCAGCAAGATGCGACCGTTACCAAGCAGTTTGAATACCAGCAAGCTTTGCTTTACAACTTGTTGGTGCAAACAAGCTGTTTCCGCTATTGGGGACAGGGAACTTGGACTGATTACGCGCGCGAACTTTACAACCGCGGCGCTGCTTTAATGAAGTAGGAAAAGTTGGTAATTGCGATCGGGCAAATAGCTTGGAGCAATTATTAGCGTTCGTATTTATGCAGGAACACTATATATAGTGTGCCTGCATAAGTCCTGTATAGAGTGGGGCTAGCAAGATGCACACCCCACTAGATAACGCGAGTTTCGTTAAACCTTGGTCAGGAGTTCGTAGATAGCTGTTTTTGTTTTCGTCGATTTGACTACTCCAGCATCCTGGATATATTGCAAGAGGCGTAGGGCTTCTTCAAGTTTGTTGGTAGCATCCATAACGAGTGGATGACGAGACATTTTAAGGTCTTTGATCAAGGTGGAGATTGGCTTGTCTATGCAAAGAGACAGTTGTTGGTAGTTGGATTGCTGTTTCGTCATATCTTTTAGACTTTTGAATCAGTACATCTATAGCTTTGCACTCCCATAGCTGGTCGCTTCCAAACAAAGGTTAGGAAGTTTGTTAGGATTTTCTGTTAGGGACTTGATCGTGTGGTAACGATGGTACGCACTGCAAATTCATCCGAAGAGTTATTTGCCGAAGCCGCAACTAATTGGGATCTGCAAAAGTTATACAAAGACTTAGCCGTTGCCAAGCGAGAGTTTGGGCCTCACAAGAGACGGGGACTCACAGACACAGAAAAGAAACATCTGCATGGATTACTTTGTGGTTATAGTCCTGCTGAAATGGCTGGAAAGCTACATAAAAGTGCTAGAGGAGTGGAATCTGACCTGTGTAGCACAATATATCGGTATGTTGAACAACTGACCAAACAACCACTCAATACCCTAAAAAATTGGCGGGATATTCCTGAATGGTTGCAACAAACTGGATACAAAAAACAAGTATTTGATGCAGTTGATGGTGAGAAGGCGATCGCCTCCTCTTCTTCAGAGGATATAGAGGCGCTGGTGGAGAAAGTGCGATCGCATTTCAAAAAAACGCTCCAAGACCAGTGTGCAAACTTATGCACCTTTAACCTCTCCTATACTCCTATGCTGGGAAATCTTAGCAGGATGTATGTTCGGGAGCGTGTCACTTTTGCAACAAGTATAAATGCTCAGAAAAAGCAGAATAGTAGTTTTGAGCTATTGTTGAGCAAA
>NZ_JAUBQW010000255.1:0-3130 GCF_036701485.1 Microcoleus sp. Pol11C3
CTTTTTTTGGCATGGCTATTTTTGCTCGATTTTTTCAGCAATTATAACAGACCTATGACAACCGGATTCCGTATAATACATAAAAATAGGATTATGTCAAGTACCTTTATGTTGATTTAAGGAATTAAACCTTTAAAAAAAGTGATAGAGTAAGTTTATTCCTTGCAATTGCGCCGACCACGCCCGATCGTAAGTGAAAATAACTATAAAATATGGCTAGTCTGTCATGCTCGTGCAACCTTCAAGAGCCTTTTGTAAAATCACATTTTTTAAGGCATTAGCACTTGGTCTTTCAATTGCAGCTATTTGCCCCGAACCGCTAACAGCTCTAAGTGTTGGCGAGTGGAGGGTTGCTGCTGACTCAGGGGTGCGATCGCCAATTTTTAATGATAATTTAACAAATCAAGAAACAGGAGCAGATCGCGATCGGCTTCGTAATTTATACTCGGGTTCCGAATTAGATATAGACAGTAAAGATCCCGAAAACAACATCCGGGAGTTTGATGGATGGACTGAAACTCAGGCCCCTGAAAGTCTCGCTCAGTTGCCGCACCGAGGAGAAAACAGACAAGAATTTCCCATTCCCAACCCGCTGCCGCGAAATTTGCCTCTCCTCCAAAAACCCGCGCCCCCAGCGCCCCTGCTTCCGGCAGAACAGCTTTTTGAAGTAGTTGGCAGCACCGTCTTTGCAAGGAATAATTAGACGCCACACTCAAAGACTTTGTAGGCCGCCCGCTCACTTTCGCTCAACTGCTACAAGCTCGTTCAAAAGCAATATCGCCTGGCCGCCGTTTGACACCCTGGAGATTGAGGCGTCGGGGCGCACTTATGAGTTGACTTATCGCCAGCCGATCGTGCAAACTCCGAGAAGACAAATCGCGATCGGTATCGGTGCTGGCAGTCGAGAAAAGCGATAAGTTGTTGTGCATTTAAAACGCATATTGGTATAATATAACATAATGATATTCAGAAAAAGTGAATGCCTGCTAAAAACTTTCTAAGTTCCGAAACAAAGGAAACTCTTCAACAAGTATTAAAACAGCATGAGCATCCAGACATTCGGCAAAGAGCCTTAATTTTTTTGTTACTAAATAACGGAAACACACAAGCTCAAACTGCTGAACTAATTGGATGTTGTCTAAGAAAAGTTGCTTATTGGAGTATTCATGGTGAACCTGAAAATTTAGACAGTTTTAAAGATGATAGGATGAAGGGTAACTACCGAAAAGCCACAGAAGAATACATTAATTTACTTCTAGAGACAATAGAAGTAGAACCTGAGAAATATGGCTATGAATTCGGGAGATGGACAACAGCTAGACTTGCCATACATTTAGGAAAACACACAGGAATTGAACTGAGTAGCACTCAAGTAAGGAGGATTTTAAAGTCAAAAAACTATGTTTACCTCTGGGCGAAATATAGCTTAGAGGATAAACAAGATACCGTAGAGAGGGGTTTATTTAAAGATAAATTAGCTAAATATCTAAAAATAAAAAAAGAATCTTCAAACCTTTTACAGGTATGGTTTTGGGACGAGAGTGGATTTAGTTTAAGAGTAATCAGAAGGAAGAACTGGTGTAAAAAAGGGACTCGAAGTAACATTCATAGGAGATCGACGAAAAGGTCGTATTAATGTCATGGGTGGAGTGAGATATTCAGATAAAAAAAGATGGGTAGATTTTATTCCATCTGGGAATTCGGCTAATTTTTATGCAGTGCTAAAAAACTTTTATGAAAATTTAAAATGAGAGTGGATATTGCAAGGAAATTTAGCCGAAGACTTTAAAGATAAAGGCTGTAAGTTTGTGATAATTTTGGACAACGCTAGTTTTCCTAAAAAAGCCGAGACTTTGCAGAAAATAGCGTCAGAAATGCCTAATCTAATCATAGAGTTTTTGCCCAAATATAGCCCTGACTATAACCTTGTTGAATTAGTATGGCATTCTGCCAAGGAATATGTTGCTAATAGATTATTTGAATCCATTGAAAAACTAGAATCACTGTTACATAAACTTTTAAATGAAGGAGAACTAATTATAAAATGTAATCGAGAAATAAAAAATAAAGGTAACTTGGTTAATGCAGTTTAGATGTCGAACAGCTTACATCTTTGCTAGAAGAGGATTTTCCGCTGTCGCCAGGAGCGGATGAGGGAGGTGGAACTCGGGTTTCGGCGCTAAGGCTGCTTCAGGATTTTAACCAGACGGAAGAGAAAGATGTCTGGCGGCGCGATCGCAGTTCAGTCTGGGAGTGGGACCTTTTGGCGCTCAAGTGAGCAGCAGCGGGCCTGAAAGTGAATTTTTGGCGTGGCGGGGTCAATTCTAGTACGGGCGGTTGTTTGTTCGTGAGACGCTGCTGGTGGTGCGATCAGAGGTGCAGTTGGCTGGGTGAGAACTTTTGCCGATCAAACAATTTGGTTTGCGTGGCTCGGATACGGTGCGGGGCTAACATTAGGATGCTTTGCTGGGCGATAGCGGGATTTTTGCTTCAGCCAAGTTGCGGTATCCGATGATTGGTATTAAGTAGAGCCAGACGAGTTTACAAGAGCGCGGGTTGTATTTTTCTGGAGAATTCAAACCTTTTTAGGAAAGCAGCCGTTTTGCCCTTGGCGGAAATAAGCAATTCCGCTATATAGTAATAAGTATCATTGGGTACTCATCGTTAGCTGCCAAAAGTGTATTTTACTGATAATTTTTAAATTAAACTATGTCTAAGGTGCGGTTGCTACTTTTAAGTTCTTTTTCTTCTGGTTTTGGGCTTTGCTCAATCATTTTCGCAATATTTACGATGATTTCAAGGCTGTCGTTTACGTCTTTTTTTATCTTTGTTTTAACTTTGGTATTTTTTGGAATTAATTTGCTTTTTGCTTGGCACTATTATACATCGGTTACCAAGCAGTTGAGTGTTAAAACTAAAAGAAAAGCTAGAATTTAGCGGTTGTGAAGCATAAGCAAACAAAGGCACGGAGAGTTTTTTAGGAAATTTTAACTGAAAGGAAAACGCCTCTGGGTTAAGAAAACTATCTAGCTCTAAGCCATAATTATTTAAGGTCTAATTAGGGCTTGCTGAATATATCGATCGCACTTGAGGTAGCCTGGGTTTTGAGCGCGCGATCGAGAATAAAGTG